>JAFGKN010000299.1 GCA_016928605.1 Planctomycetota bacterium
GCCTGGAGGTTCTTGATGCGGCTGAGCGAGAGATGCTTTCGCAGCGCGGTCTCCGCGGTGATGCGCAGCGCGGCGACCAGCGCGTTGAGGAAGTACATGCTTCCGACGGCCAGCGGGATCGAGGTCCAGCCCAGGCCCGCCATCCAGAAGATCGCGACGAGCGGACAGCAGAAGAAGAACCACCCCACGGCGTTGACGAAGCTGTACTCGAGGATCTTCGCGAGGAAGAGAGACTCGCCCGGGACCGGGAAGGTGAAGAGCCACTCGAGGCTCCACTCCACCTGGCTCAGGTCGCGGTTGGCGCTGCCGAGCGTCGTGAAGAGGACGGCGGGGAATAGGAGCGTGAAGAAGAGGGCAAGGGCGATGAAGAGGCGGCGCCGGGGCTCCCCGGACGGCCACTGTCCCTCCGATGGCCACATGAGGTGGGGAGACCGTTCGCGGCGGCCCTTTTCCTGCTGGTCTTGCAGCTTCTCGAGCGCCTCGCCCAGCCGATCGATCTCAGTGTGAACTCTCTCCTGCAACTCTCGAGCATCGGGGTCGCGCGGCACGGTTCCCTGCTCGGCGCCCTCCGCCCCCCCTGTCTCCAGCTCCCGATGCTCGGCGAGGGAGCGCTGGATCGCATCTCTGAAGGAATCGGTCGTCTTCCGCTGCGCGGGCTTCTCCTCGGCCTCCTCCGCCACTGCGATGAGCTTCGCGACGAGGCGCGCCGAGAAGCCGATGCACTGGGGGAGCATGATGAGGACGAAGATCCCCAGGAGGATCGAGCCGCCCCGCGACTTGCCGGGCGTCCCGCGCCGCCGGCCGCCGGCCTTCTTCTTCCGCCCCAGGCCGCTCGAGAGCTGGCTGTTCGCGCGGTTCCAGAAGCGCCGAGCGGCGAGGCGGATGATGAGCCGGATGGCGCGGTAGTGGGAGGGGGGGCTCATCCCGTCCCGCCAGCCGGGACATCGGGCTTCTCCTGCGTCTCCCTCTTCGCTCGACGCTGCGCGGCGATTCATCCCGCATCCCCCGGCGGAGCATCGGCCGCCTCCGCTTCCTCCGCAGCCGCCGCCTCCTCTTTTCCTTGATCCGACGCGACGAGGAAGAAGATGTCCTCCAGCGATCCTCCCACGGCGAGGCTCTGGCGCAGCTCGGCGAGCGGTCCGAGCGCCGCCAGCCTCCCTTTGTGGAGGATTCCCACGCGGTGGCAGACGCGCTCTGCCTGGTCGAGGAGATGGGTGCTGAAGAAGACCGCCGCGCCCTGCGCCGATCTCTCCCGCACGATCTCGTGGAGCGTGCGCGTCGCGAAAGGATCGAGGCCGTTCGTCGGCTCGTCGAGGATGAGGACGCTGGGCTCGTGGAGGAGTGCACAGACGAGGGCGAGCTTCTTCTTCATGCCCTTCGAGTAGTTGACGGCGAACTCGTCGAGCGCCTCCTCGAGATCGAACCGTTCGAGCAGGGGCTGGTAGCGCTTCTCGATGGAGTGCCCCGGGAAGCCGTGCATCTCGCCGACGAAGCGCAGGATCTCCGAACCCCTCAGGTAATCGTAGAAGACAGGGTCGTCCGGCAGGTACCCGACATGGCGCATGACCTCCGCCCGGGCGCGGAAGCAGTCGCGGCCGGCGATGCGCGCGCTTCCCCCGGAGGGCTCGAGGATGCCCATCAGCATTCGGATCGCAGTCGTCTTCCCCGCGCCGTTGGGTCCGAGGAGCGCGACGATCTCGCCCGGCGCGACCGACAGGGTAAGGTCGACGACAGCGGGCACATCGCCGAAGGACTTGGAGAGGCCCTCGATCACCACGACGCTCTGGGAGTCCATATCGATCGCCCTGCGTTCTCGCGACCAGCCGACACAGCGAGCCTCAAGGATAGCCGCGCGGAGAGCCAAAGGCCACCGGCAAAGTCGACGGCCGCAAGAGACCTCGCTCCATCGAGCCGGCCGTAGAGGCGGGCGGCTCTGCTGGCGATGGGAAGAGGCATCGCGTAGCATGTGGCCACACCATCCGCCTCTCCGGAGACCATCACAGATGAACAGAAACGCTCTCTTGCCCTTGCTCTTGTTGGCCCTGCTCGCCTCTCCGATTGCCGCCGGGGAAGGCATGCCGCGCGGCTACACGATTCCGACGATCGACCTCGCGCCGCAGAAGCATCGCCAGGTGATCGTCGATCGCGAGGCCGGCCAGTACCTCGGCCATCCCACGACGGTGCTGCTGGAGGATCACAAGACGATCATCACGGTCTATCCCAAGGGGCACGGGCGGGGAGCGATCGTGATGAAGCGCAGCGCGGACGGGGGGCTCACCTGGTCGGACCGTCTCCCGACGCCGAAGAGCTGGGAGACGTCGCGGGAGACGCCGACCATCCACCGCGTCGTCGATGCGCAGGGCAAGAAGCGCTTGATCATCTTCTCCGGGCTCTATCCGATCCGCATGGCGGTCTCCGAGGATGATGGCGAGTCGTGGAGCGAGCTGCGCCCCATCGGCGGGTTCGGCGGCGTCGTGACCATGAGCTCGGTCGTCGAGCTGAAGACGGGCGCCGGGCGCTGCATGGCGCTCTTCCACGACGACGGCCGTTTCCTGCGCGGAGGACCCGGCGAGCAGCACGGATCGCCCGCCGGCACGAGGACGGGCTTCCGCGTGTACAAGACGGAGTCGGCGGACGGCGGTCTCGCCTGGGGGGAGCCGGTGGTCATCGCGCAGCACCCGAGCGCGCACCTCTGCGAGCCGGGCGCCATCCGCTCGCCCGACGGGAAGAGCATCGCGGTGCTTCTGCGCGAGAACAGCCGGCGGCACAACTCGTTCGTCATCTTCACGAGCGACGAAGGCAGGACGTGGAGCGAGCCGCGCGAGCTGCCGGCAGCGCTCACCGGAGACCGCCACACCGGGAAGTACGCGCCGGACGGGAGGCTTTTCATCTCCTTTCGCGACACGACGCACGAGAGCCCCACGAAGGGGGACTGGGTCGGCTGGGTGGGCAAGTACGAGGACATCGCTCGAGGCCGCGAGGGCCAGTACCGCGTGCGGCTCATGGACAACCACTCCGGCGCCGACTGCGCGTATCCGGGAGTCGAGGTGCTGCCCGATGGCACCTTCGTCGCGACCACGTACGGACACTGGATCCAGGGGGAGTCGCCCTTCGTGGTCTGCGTCCGGTTCCGCCTCGAGGAGATCGATGCGATGCGGAGCGGATCGACTCCCGGCCGCCGTGACGAGAACTGACCGCAGGGCGGGCAGGGGCATTCCGGAGAACTCTCTCTCAGGGGAACATGCCGCGCGCTGCGACGGGGCGGAGGCATCCCGGAGAGCTCTCCCTCAGCTGCGAGGCATCTGCAGCACATCGAGGATCCACGCGCCGCCGTCGAGCGGCTTCACTCCCCGGCTCTCGCGCCCGAGGATCCTCCTGGCGCGAAGATACCGCTTCCGGTTCCTCTCGTCGTAGCCTGCGTCGTCCGGATCGGCGCTCGCGATGCGCACGCGCCCCGCGAACGCGTGGATGTACTCGCCTCCGCCGATCCACATCCCCACGTGGTGGACGCGCTCGGGGGCCGCAGCGGTCGCCCGCTGGCCGAAGAAGAGGAGGTCGCCGGGCTCGAGCCTCGTGAAGTCGCCAGCCTCGTCGACGAGCGTGCCGCACTCCGCTTGCTGCGACGCATCGCGCGGGAGGATGATCCCGTGGAGGAAGTAGACCATCTTGACGAGGCCGCTGCAGTCGAGGCCCTTGCTGGACGTTCCTCCCCAGAGGTACGGAACTCCGAGGAATCGCCGCGCGGTCCGCGCGAGGGCGGCGCCTTCCGCTCGGATGCCGGCGAGCCAGTCGTCGTAGCGAAGCGCCTCGGACCGGGAGACGTATGCCGTGCGGCCGTCGGGAAAGCGAGCGCGGTAGAATGCGGCGCTCTCCTCCTCCACGTCCGCGGCCTCCTCCAACGCGAGCAGGCCTCCGATCACCAGGTCGGAGACGGGCGGTGAGCGTCGAGAGGGCGCCTCGTTAGCCGAGCCAGAGCACTCGAGATAGATGATCTTGTCCCGGCGCGCGTATTCTGCGATTTCCTCGCGGCTCAGGGGCTCGATGGCGCCGCGATCCACCCAGCCTATGTACTCATCCGGCGTCTGGACGAGGCAGAAGTCGCCCTGGCAGCGGAGGAGGCGCAGGGGCGATCCCAGGGTGGCCTGGGTCGTCAGCTCGGCGGCGTGGCGCGGCTCGCCGCGCAGGTTCGCGACGGATACCGTCACGAGAGCGAAGCGGCGGGAGCCCAGGTCGGCCTGCGGGAGAAGAGTGATCGCGTCGTCGGCTTCGATGCCGAGGCGGCGGACAGCGGCGAGGAGCGCGTCCTTCGCGGCGGGGCGATCCGTCTCGCCCGCGAGGAGGATCCTGCCGTCTCGCATCTCCGCGCGCACCTGAAACCACGCGACGCGGCTGTCGGGCGCGTGCGCCGCGCGCGCGGACTCGATCTCCCTGTGGACTGCGGCGAGTGAGGGATCGCCGCCGCCGCGGGAGCACGCGATCTGCGTCAGAAGCGCAAGAAGCGCGAGACATGCGGCCGGCCGCCGCCCTGCGAGCCGCCGCGGCGCAGTTGGGAGTGCGAGGAGGCTCATGACCGGAGCGAGTCTACCCTCCGGGCGATCTCAGGGACAGCCGCCGCCCCTCGTTACTCGGCGCTGTCGCTGCTCGAGGAGAGCGGCGAGCGCTGCTCCCCGGCGGTCCCGGCGGGCGGTTCGCCCTCCTCGGCCTGGGGCGTGAGCGCCGCAGCGGGCTTCTCCTTGTCGGCTGGGGGCCGCTCCACGGAGCAGCTGCTCGACATTCAGGTCGGCACGCCGAGGCGGGGGAGGATGACCGCCTGGAGCAGGATCCAGGCGCCGATGATCGCGAGGAAGATCAGGAGCTGGACGGTTCCTTCGTTCATGGAGGATTTCCTCACGGGAGCCGCTTTCTCGGCGGAATCTTGGGAGCGCATATCTGCGAGCCTCTCAGCCTCCGGGACGCACAGTCGAGCCCTCCGGCTCCGCGGGCCGAGGGAAGTCTAAGTGCCGGATTTCACAAATTCTTGTGCACCTGGGCGGCGCTTTCGCCCGCCAGGTGCGTCGCGAATGCTCGACGATCGACTCCGTAA
>JAFGKN010000028.1 GCA_016928605.1 Planctomycetota bacterium
CAGAGACCGAGACCGAGACCGAGACCGAGACCGAGACCGAGACCGAGACCGAGACCGAGGCAGAGGTGGAGGCGGAGGCGGAGGCGGAGGCAGAGGTGGAGGCGGAGGTGGAGGCGGAGGCAGAGACCGATGCGGCTGCGGCTGCGGCTGCGACTCCGGTTGCGGATGCCGATCGCCGCTGCGGTTGCCGATGCGGCGGCGGCTGCCGCTGCGGCTGCGGCTACGGCTGCGGTTGCCGCTGCTGCTGCGGCTGCGTCGATCTACAGGGTGTTTCTCACGCCTGCCTCTTGAGCCTCTCCATCGCGATCGCCTTCGCGCCGCGCAGGTCGAGCTTTCCGCTTCCGAGAAGAGGCAGCTTCTCGACGGCGACGAACTGGTCGGCGCGCGGGATGAAGAGGTTGGGGAGGCCCATCGCCGAGAGCTTCTCGACGATCGCGGGGATGTCGCGCTCCGGGAGCGTGTGGAGCACCGCGAGCCGCTCGCCCTTGCGCTCGTCGGGGATGGCCGTCACCGCGAACACCTGCCCCGCCGCGCCGGCCGCTTCGTGGAGCGCCTCCTCCACCCTGCCGTGGGGCACCATCTCCCCGCCGATCTTCGAGAAGCGCGAGAGGCGGTCGGTGATGTGGATGAAGCCCGCCTCGTCCATCGCAGCGATGTCGCCGGTGATGTACCATCCGTCCCGGATCACCTGCCGCGTCAGGTCGTCCCTGCCCAGGTAGCCCTTCATCACGCCCGGCCCCTTGACGACGAGCAGCCCCGGCGCGCCCGGCGGAAGCGGCTCGCTCGTCCGCGGATCGAACTCCCGGTCCGGGTCGACGATGCGCACGGCCAGCCCGGGGATCGGCGGCCCGACGCTGCCGCGCCGGGAGGCGGCCTGGTAGAAGCCGGGGGCGCGGTAGTCGAGCCCGCTCGTCGCCACCACCGGCGAGCACTCGGTCGTGCCGTAGCCCTCGAGCGGCCGGATGCCGAAGTGCTCCTCGAATGCGACCGACAGCCGCGGCGGGAGCTTCTCCGCGCCGGCGAGCACAAGGCGCAGCGATCCGAACTGCCCCGGAGTGCAGCGGCGCAGGTAGAGCTGGAGGAAGGTCGGCGTGGCGATCAGGATCGTGATCCGGTAGCGCTGCACGAGCTCGCCGATCTTCCCCGCATCGAGCGGATTGGGATGGAACACCACGCCCATCCCCTGGCGGACCGCGAACCAGAGGGCCATGTAGCCGAAGGAGTGGAAGAAAGGGAGGATGCCGAGGAGCCGGTCCCTGCGGGTCGTCCGCATCACCTGCAGGACGCCCTCGACGTTCGATGCGATGTTGTCGTGGCTCAGGAGGACGCCCTTGGGCTCCCCCGTGCTGCCGCTCGAGAAGATGATCGTGACGGTGTCGTCGAGCTCGATGCGCCGCAGAGCGCCGCAGAGCCTCTCGAGCAGCCGGCAGGGAGCCAGCAGGGCGAGGCCGAGCGCGACCAGCCTCTGCCACCGGCCGGCGCCGGCGGTCAGCTCATCCAGCCAGACCGGCTCGACGCCGGGGGGCAGATCCACGCCGGCCTTCTCGAGGAACTGCCGGCTCGTCACCACGCTGGTGAGCCGAGCCTGCCGCGCGGCCGACTCGATGCCGGCGCGGCCAGCCGTGTAGTTGAGGTTGACCGACGCGCGGCCGGCGAGGGCGGCCGCGAAGTTGACGATCGCGCCCGCCAGCGTCGGCGGCAGGAGGATCCCCACGTTCTCCTGCCCGCGCCAGCGTCCGCGCAGCAGGCGAGCCACCGCCACGGCGCCGGCCAGGACCTGGATCCTCGAGGCGCGGCGGCGCGACTCATCCGCGCCGGCGAAGGCGAAGGGCCGGCGGCGCGCGGCGCGCACCAGCTCCCGGTGGAGAAGGCGGCGGTCGGCCCTGCGGTGATGCCACGCGGCCTCGGCGAGCTCGTGGACCGCGCGGCGCACGTCGTGCACTCCCGCCGCGGGCGGCAGCGCGGCGCCGAAGGAAACCGTCACCGGATAGGGGATCCGGCGCGGCCACTTGAAGACGAACCGGCCTCCCTCCCAGCTGAAGATGCTTCCCCACACCCGGTCGAGGTGGACGGGGATGATCGGAGCGCTGCGGCCCTTGACGATCCGCTCCAGCCCGCGGCGAAACGGCAGCAGCATCCCCGTGCGCGTGATCTCCCCCTCGGCGAAGATGCAGACGATGTCTCCCGCATCGAGGTGCTCCCCGGCCGCGCGCAGCGCCCGCAGGATCATCCTCGGCCCACCCGACGACGAGATGGGGATGGCGCCGAGCGCCTTCAGGAAAGGGCGGAGCAGGGGATGGTGGAAGTAGGACGAATCCACGAGGAAGCGCACCGGCCGGTCGATGGTCGCCAGGAGAAAGAGCCCGTCGACGAAGGAGACGTGGTTCGGCACGAGGAGCGCTCCTCCTCTCTCCGGCACGTTCGCGCGCCCGACGACGCGCAGCCGGTAGATCGAGTGCGTGAGGAGGACGAGCACGAAGCGCAGAAGCGCGTCGGGCAGAAGCCACAGCGCCCAGGTGGTACCCAGCACCGTGATGAACGCCGCGGCGAGGAGGATGCCGCGCGAGCTGAGCCCCGATGCGGCCAGCGTCCAGGTGAGAAACGAGCCGAGCAGGGAGCCGCCGAAGACGAGGACGTTCGTGAGCGCGATCACGGCTCCGCGCCGGGATGCGGGAGAGCGCCACTGGAGCAGCGCATCGAGGGGCACGAGGATGAGACCGCTCGCGACGCCCAGAGGCAGCGCGAGAGAGAGGATCAGGGCGTACAGCGTGCCGGCCCGCTCCTCATCCACCGCCTCCGAAGCGAAGCCGCCTAGGAGGAGCGTGAAGAGAGCCAGGCCGATGGCGCCGAGCGGGATGAGCCCCACCTCCACCTTGTGCGCCGAGAGCCGCGCCGCGAGAAGGCTGCCAGCGCCCACTCCAACGCCGTACGAGACGAGGAGCAGGCCCGTCTCGAGATCATCGCAGCCGAGCGCCGTGCGCGCGTAGACGAGGAGGTCCTGGCTCAGGAGCGTCGCGATCCCCCAGAAGAAGGCCATGCCGAGCACCGTGAGCCAGAGCACGCGCTCGCCGCGGATCGCCCGCCAGGCTCCGCGGATGACGGAGAGCGCCGGCTCCGGAGAGCCGGCCGGAGACACGCGGGGCACGCCGAAGGACGCCGCGAATCCGATCACCGCCAGGGCGGTGAGCGCGGCTCCCGCCATCCAGGTCGCCTCGCCGCTGATCCTCAGCAGCCCTCCCGCGATGCCGGTCCCGCCGATGATCGCGAGGAAGGTCCACATCTCCATCAGGGCGTTGCCGGATGAGAGCTTCTCGTGAGGGAGGATCTCCGGCAGGATGCCGTACTTCGCCGGCGAGAAGAGCGCGCTCTGCACGCCCATGAGGGCGAGGAGAGCGAGCAGCAGCCACGTCGCTCCGGGCCACGCGGCGAGGACCAGGGTACCGGCCGCCATGATGAAGATCTCGACGGCCTTCATCACGATGATGATGGTCCGCTTGCTGAAGCGGTCCGCGAAGAAGCTCGCCGGGAGCGAGAAGAGCAGAAGAGGAAGCGTGAAGATGACGAACGCGAGCGCCATCTGCTGCTGGGAGGCGGCCTCGAACTCAGCGGGCGAGCTTTCGAGGCTCGCCTGGATGAAGCGGATCGGCAGGAGAGCGACGATCAGCTTCCAGGCGTTGTCGTTCAGCGCGCCCAGGAACTGGGCGGTGAGAAGGCCCCGCAGCGGGTGGCGCCCGCTCGTCGAGTCGGTAGGTTTCATGGCTCGGCCGCTCATCCGTGCGCTTGCGGCATCCGGTACTCGTTCAGACTCCTTGCTCGGCTCCGGTGGAGAGGCGCGGGCGCTTCGGCGCCGGCATCTCGCTCAGCTCCGCTGGACGGTCGCCGGCCTTTCGGCTCCGGCGTCCTCTCTACCTCCTTCTCGGATGGATCGCTCCTCCACCCGCAGCGGTTCTCCGCCCGGCTCGAACTCCGGATCGCTCAGGATCACCTCGCCGTCGATGCGCAGCGTCAGCCCCCGAGCCGAGCCATCCCGTGCATCCCCCCCACCCCGGGTGTACTCCACGTCGACTCTCCGCCCCCGGAGCGGTATGCCCCGCAGGGCGAATCGATCCAGGCCGAGGGGCAGCGGATCGATGGAGAAGCCGCCGTCGGCCGCGGGCTCGAAGCCCGCCACGTGGCGCACGACGAGGTCGATCCACCACGAGTGCAAGTCGTCGCGGAACGAGCTGAGGGGCTCTCCGGTGATCGGATCGTAGCGCTCGTAGAAGTCGGCCCGCGGCCGCAGGTGGTTGCGGGCGGCGCGCAGAAAGAGCTCGGCGGCCGCCGGCAGGAGCGACCGATCGCAGCTCTTGCCCGCCCGGGCCAGGGCTTCGACGACGTGGCACGTGGCCGCCGGCCACGACGGCCCTCTCCAGAATCCCCTCGGGTTGAAGTCGGGGTGGCTGCGAGGCAGCGCTGGCACAGGATGCGGCAGCCAGAAGCGCTCCGGATCGAGCAAGTGTTCCCGGAAGACCGCCAGATGCTCGCGCTCTCCGACATCCGCGAAGAAGGGATAGAACGCGGTGATGGTGACCATCTCGGCGAGCTTGCGCGTCTGCGGATGGCGGTCCCTCCAGCTCGAGGACTCAGCGTGCCAGAGGATCGTCTTCAGGGCGTGCGCGGTCTTCTCCGCCCGGCGCCGGAGCATCTCGGCATCCTCGTGGCGTCCCAGGACCGATGCCAGATCCGCGGTGGCGCGCAGGTTGGCGTACGCGTAGCTCGAGGCGTCCACCGCATCGTACCGAAGGGTGGGCACCGGCCAGCGGAGCAGGTCGTCCATCCCCGTCTCGAGCTGATGGTCGATCGCGAAGAGTCCATCGCCGTCCGGATCGCGGTCCTGCATCCACCACCCGGCGTTCTTCAGGAGGCCGGGGTAGATCTCGGCGAGCCGCTCGGCCGATCCGTGGACGAGGTAGTGCTTCCAGGCCGCGAGCGGCAGGAGCGAGAGCCCCGTTCCGGAGGCGTGGTGAAGCGGCACCCTGTTCGTGTCCGGAGCGGTGTACCACGAAAAGCGGCCGTCCTCGTGCGCCGCGAGGACCATGCTCGCGATGTGTCCGAAGCCCGCGTCGGGATCGACCGCCCAGTTCAGGTCGAAGGCCATCAGCGGCGCGCTGTAGCAGCAGTACGTCTGATAGGCCTCGCGCCCCTCGAGGACGACCGGATGCCGGAAGAGGCCGAGGTCCCCTCCAGCCGTCGAGAAGCGGAGCAGAAACCACCGCAGCGCGTAGAGCTCCTCGAGGCCGCGGTCCGAGCAGGAGAACCGCGGGACCTTCTCATCGAAGAACGCCCTCCACTGCTCTCGATGAGCAGCAAACGGATCCACGCCGGAGAGAGTCGCGAAGAGGCGCCGCTGGGCGACCGACAGGTCCGGGTCGATCGCGCAGGCGAGGAGCAGCTCGCGCGAGCCTCCGGCCGGCACTTCCACCTCGTACTCGAGGAAGTACGTGCCGGCCGCTCCAGTTCCGGCGCGGGCGGGCGGCTCGCTGCCGCCGACCGCCATCGAGAGCCCGCCGAGCAGGTCCGGGAAGACGTTCTGGTCGACGAGGATCATGATGTCGCCGATGCGGCGGCTGATCTTGTCGCCTCCAGGCTTGCCGCGCCATCCGCGTGACTCGCGGCAGTCGCCGGTCACCTGAAATCGGTGCTCTACCATCTCAGCGGTGGGATTGTGGAGATGGACGCGGCAGATGACGACATCCTCGGCGGTCACGCAGACCTGCCGCTGGTCGATGACTGCGGTAGCCTTCTCGACGAACCGGGGGAACGCGGCCTGATTCTCGTCGGCGGGGGCCTCGGAGATGACGATCCGGTCGAGATGGATGTCCGGCTCCTCGCCGGCGCCCGCCTGAGGGCTGACGATGACCTGGTCCGGATACCAGAGGAGCGTCTCTCCGCGGACGGCGCTGAAGATGTCGCCCAGCTCGTGGGTCGCGAAGAAGAAGCGCGATGGGGATCCCGCGTAGAGAGCGACGTTGCGGCCGCTCCCGGCGCAGCTCTTGTCGCCGCGCCCTCCCAGCCGGTCGAGGACTCCGGCCTCCGGCAGCGCGATCGCGGGGAACTCCGCCCGCTTCGGGCACCTCGCCACCGTCAGCCGCAGGAGATGGGATCCCTTCGCGATCGCCGGCAGGTCGAGCGAGGTCCACGCGAGATCGTCGTCCTCCGCTTCCCCGCCGCCCGTCGGCTGGTAGTGGAGCAGGCCGGCGACCTCTCCGTCGAGCGCGACCTCCAGCCGCCCGCGGCCGGCAGCGCTGCGCGCGTACCGAAGCGAGATCCGCGCTGGCGCGAGATCCTCCTCGGCCTCCAGCAGGTACTCCGCGAAATGGCCGGGGCGCGAGCCGAAGCCCATCCCCAGCACCGCGCCCCCCGAGGCTACCCGCCTGAGATCCGGCCCCTGCGACCCCTCCTGGCGCAAGGGGTGCTCGGCCTCGATCGAGATGGCCTGCGCGCGGAGGAGGGCCGGCAGGAGAAGAACGGTTGCGGCGACGATGGCGGAGGTCGAGTCTCTCGGGTGGGGCACGCGCGGGCTCCTGTGATGGATCGAGCGGGAGATCCGTCCTGCGGCGGCTCCCGGGATCTCACCCTCCGCCGGCGCGGCGGGGGGAGGAAAAGCCTCTGTTCGAAAGCCGCCGACGCGATATCGTAACGGTTCCGCGGCGCCGATCGCTCACAAAAAGGAGCGGCCTTGTCCGGCTCCCCTCGGCGCCGCAGAGCGGTCG
>JAFGKN010000300.1 GCA_016928605.1 Planctomycetota bacterium
CTGGTCGTCGAGATCACCATCCTCGGCCAGACGTGCTGCTCGTTCCACGCGCGCACGAACTCCGGAAGATCCGGATCGGGAGGACCATTGTCCCCCGCGATCGTGTAGCGGAGCTGAACGAGATCGTAGGGGTAGCCGTCCGACTCGAGCTGATCGAGGTACTCGAGGATCGGCTGCGCGCCGGCCTTCCCTATCGAGCCGAGGATCCAGGAGTGAAACCACGAGTAGCCGTGGCCGGCGGTCCAGACGAGTAGCTTCTCCTTCTCCGACGGAGAGAGCCAGTAGAAGGGGCGATCGCCCCAGGTCTCGAGCGTGTAGCCGATCCGGTCGCCGCCGTGGGGAAGGCTGGGAATGTGATTGGGACCGGAGGAGAAGTACTTCACGCCGCTCGATGCGAGCGCCGGCACCACGCCCCAGGCGAGGCCCGGAACGTCGCTGATCATCGCCGAGTCGATCCGCAGGCCGTGCTCCGCCTCGAGCCGCTTCGCGAAGCTCACGGTGCGAAACAGCTCCTCCGGGCGGGCGAGCCCCGTGAGCTGATTGCCGTAGAGGGCGTCGAGCCCGATCCAGCCCTTCCGCACCGCATCGATGAGCTCCGCGCGCTTCTCCGCCGTCGCCTGGGCGAGATACCCATCGACCGCCCAGAGCACCTCGACGTTCCACTTGAATCTCGCGCCCTCGGGGTAGTCCGCCGTGGCGCGGCAGAGCTCGAGGGCGCGCTCGATGTTGCGCCACTGGAGGCGCTCCACCTCGGCCTGCTCGTGCGTGTAGCCGATGTCGACGTGCGAGTGGGCGAGGAAGTGGATCTGCCACGGCCGGACGGGAGGGAGAGGCGCCGTCTCCTCGGCGATGAGGTCATCGCCCACGCGGACGGCCACGCGCACGACGCTCCCGCCAGCCGCGCCGCCGGCCGCCGCGCCTTCCGCCGCCGCGGGCGTCGAGGCCTCGACCCGGTTTCCACCGGTGCGAAGCTCCACGGCGATCGGAGGCCGACCGGAGACCTCGATCCGCGCGGGCGCCGGCTCGATGTAGGGATGCTCGATCTCGAGCGCGAGGAGGCGCAGCAACGCGCCGCCTGCGCCGCTTGCGCCGCTCTCGCCGTCCTCGCCGCCTTCGCCGGCCTCTCGCCGCACGACGGGCATCGGGCGGACCTCGAGGGTGATCAGCCGCGGCGCCTCGTGCGGGGGCTCGGTCCTGTAGAAGCCGATCGACGCCCCGCCGACCGTGGTGTGGGACGAGATCTCCGTCACCCTCCAGCGAACGTAGCGCGCCCTCACCGCGGGGAAGTGGACGAACGTCTCGCCGGAGCGCACGCCGGCGTGCCGCACGGCGATCCTCGCAGCGACCGCGGAGAACGAGGGATCGCTCGAGAAGAGCAGCTCGGCGGCCTTCACCGTCGCCGGGTCGTTGCGCTCCAGATGGCGAAACGCCGAGATCGCGGCCACATCGCCGAGGTCGAAGTCGACGAACGTCTCGGTGCCGCGGCCGGCGGACGCGTACTCGCTCCGCCGCCCCCTCTCCCCCTCGCCGTCGACGAGGTTCGAGGCCTCGTAGCCGCCACCCGAATAGGCCTCTGCGCTTCGTATGACGCGAGGAGCGGGAAGAGGGATCGCGGGAGTCCAGGCGGCGGCAGCGAGGCGGAACCCCGGACCCGCGGGGGGGGTGATCAGAAGAATCAGGATACCGGTGCGCAGGAAAGCGAGGTGTTTCAAAAGAAGCTCCTGAAGGAAAAGCCCTGTATGAGACGGCGACCCAGCCCTCCAGCGATGGAAGAGGCCGAGGCGGGACTGGAAACCCGATGCCGGAGTCTCTGGGTAGCTCATGATAGAGTAACATCAGATGTGCATCCCAGAGCGGACCAGAAAAGTCCCCCACTTTCCAGCGGCTCGAGACTGTCGTACGATCGAGCCGCCAGAGAAAGGCGGCCTGGTGTCGCCAGATCCGTTCGTTTGGTCAGCTCCGAGCATTTCATCTCCGGTGTAGGTAGTGAGCGAAGAGGAACCGACGCCCACCCGACTGCTTCGACAGGCCTCCGAGGGACGGCGCACCGCCATCGGTCTTCTCATCGAGCTCTACGAGCCCCTCCTGGTATCGGCGGTCCAGCGCTACCTCGGTTCCTCTCGCTTTCGTGCGGAAGGGGAAGACCTGCTTCAAGACATCCGCATGGCGCTCGTCAAGGGCCTTCCCAGGCTCCGGCAACGGAGCCGTCGATCACTGGCCGCCTGGTTGAAGAAGGTCGTCCAGAACCGGATTCGCGACTGGGAGAGAGTCCGGCAGGCACAACGCAGGAAACCGGAGCGCTCTCCGGCCAGGATGGATGGCATTTCCTCCCGCGAGCCCGCCGACGCGGCCCCCACGCCGAGCCAGGTCCTCGTGAGGCGGGAGGAGTTCGAGAGGCTCGACCGCGCCATCGAGGCCGTGCCGGAGCGCTACCGAGCCCTCCTCAAGTACATCGTCGATGCGAATCCCACGCCGTCGGAGGTCGCTCGGTTCCTGGCAAAGGAGCCGGATGCCGCGCGCAAGTTCGCCGGGCGAGCGCTGCAGCACCTCCGGAGGATTCTGAACACAACCAGCCGGCCGGCTGAGGACTGAGGCGGAGGTTGGCTCCCTCGCCTTTCTCCAGCAGAGCCCCTCGCTCCGGCGCGACCAAGTCTGCTCGCTGTTGGCCTGCAGTTAGACCTCTGTTTCCCGCAAAAAAAGCGTCCGCCTTGTTCCCCTCGATCGTCTCTGGTGGTAAAGGGGATGTACTCCCATGAGTGGAGTTGGGTAGCGGTATCGCTGTTCAACAAGATCGAGCGGGTGCTGGGGGTATGGGCCAGGAAGATAGAGAACCGGAAGACGGACGCGATCACGAGAGCAGGGGGGACCGCCTGAGCCATCTCCCCGGCTACGGATCGAATACGCTGACTGGTGGTATCGACGAGCTCATCGAGGACTGGCTCGTGCGGTACTGTCCGGTCTGCAACACGCGGTATCCAGCCAGCACAGGCCTGTGCGCCGAGGATGGAACACCGCTGCGGGACTGCTCCGTCTCGCTCACTCGATTCAGCTCGAGGACGACGTTTTCGTTCTTGACAGAGGAGTTCCTCGCCAGGTGCCCCAAGTGTGGGACCTTCGTCTCGCCGGCGGAGGAGGTCTGCCCACGCGACGGGACGCCAGTCCCCTCCGAGGAAGAGCCCCTGGACTTGCCTTGCCTCGTCGGGGAGAAGTGGAAGCTCCTCGAGTACCGCGGAGGTGGCTCCTTCGGGAGATTCTACCTGGGAGAGCATCACATCCTCGGCATGAAGGTCGGCGTCAAGATCCTGCGATCGCGACTCACCGCCACGAAGACCGGTCGCCGACTCTTCCACCAGGAGGCGATGCGGCTGAGCCGGATCAATCACCCCAACATCGTCAAGGTATTCGACTACGGCGAGGAGGACGGGAAGCCCTTTCTGGTCATGGAGTACCTTCGCGGAGAGCCGCTGCACCATTTTCTGCAGCAGGCAGACCTCTCCATCGATGAGGACATCGAGGTCGTCCGCCAGACCGCGCTGGCCCTCCAGGCCGCTCACCGAGGCACCGACGGTGGAGCGCCGCTCGTCCACCTCGACCTGAAACCGGAGCACATCTTCCTCGATCGAGTGGGCCAGCACTGGGACGTCAAGGTGATCGACTTCGGCATCGCCGAGATCGTGTCGCCGCGGGAAGAAGGAACCGAGAAGACGCCCGGAGGAGAGCGAGTCTTCAGCATCGCCGGTACGCCCCCTTACATGGGACCCGAGCGCTTCCAGGGAATCGTCGACCACCGGAGCGACATCTACTCCCTCGGAGTCATCCTCTACGAGCTGGTGGCCGGTCGAAAGCCCTTCGATACGCAGCGGTTCGATCTCTTCCAGAAGCTCCACGAGACGAAGATCCCGGAACCCCCGAGTCGGTTCCGAGAAGGGCGGCCATCCCAGAGCCTCAGAAAGCTCGACTCCATCGTCCTCTGGTGTCTGGAGAAGAAGCCGGAGGATCGCCCCGAGAACGCCGAGAAGCTCCTCGAGAAGCTCGAGGAGTGGCAAGCGGAGAGGGTGGAGGAGAAGCGCGGCGGCTGGCATCGACTCCTCAGAAGATGGAGCGCAGCGATCGCCCTCACGCTTCTGACCGTCACGCTGGCCGTCTACTGGGGCCCCTTCGAGAGAATCACGCGGCCCGAAGGGGCGCGACTCACAAGGCCGCCGGTCGGCGAGACGATCTCGGCCGAGGTGGCGGGCGTCGGCTACTCCGGTGCAAAGGTCTTCATCTCCTATCGGTGGAGGGAGGAGACCAGGAGACTGGAGCTACCAGGCGCGTTCGTGCAAGACGGCAGGATCGAGGCCAAGCTTCCGTCGGTGGAGGACTTTTTCGACGCTGCATCCCTCGATCCCGAGGGGCTGCAGGGTCATGTGGAGGCACGCATCATCGCCTCGGGCCCTCTCTGGCGCGAGGTGCGCTCCGAGCCGTTCGCTCTCCAGTACGACCTCACCGAGCCGGAGATCGACTTCGAGGCCGGCGAGGGAGTCCTGCTCGGCCAGCTCACCGAGAAGAGGGGCCTCATCCTGATGAGCGGCGAGAAGGAAGTGAGTCTCTTCGTTCGAGCCAACAAGGCTCTGCAGGCGGCGGAGTGCCGCATCGAAGGCGCGAAGCTCGAGCCTCTCTCGACGGACCCGACGCGCCTCGGCTTCAACATCTCCCCCGGCACGGAGGCACTCGAGGTCGCGCTCGTCGATACCTGGGGCAACCGGCGCGAGGAGAGATGGCAGGTGACCTGGGTCGGTGCTTCTCCCCGCCTCCCATCCGCCAAGGAGTTTTTCACAAATCAGAGCAGCTTCTCAATCCCCCTGGAGTTCGACCGTCCTTGCGGGAAGCTCGAGGTGCTGGAACCTGGCCCCGACGGGAAGTTGCTCCCATCACCCGAGCAAGTGAAGACCATCTCGCCGTCGCAGTATTCCCTGAGCTTGGAATTCTCCCAGAACCCTCAGACACGCGACCTGACCGTGCGCAGCTGGCCCGA
>JAFGKN010000301.1 GCA_016928605.1 Planctomycetota bacterium
ACGCCGGAGAATCGATCGCGCTACGGGCGAGGGTTCATCGACAAGGCGTCGCGCGCGCTCGAGAGGCTGGGCAACAAGGTCGAGACCATCGAGGGCGCGGGGATCTCGGGTCTTCCGGAGGGAGCGGTTCTGGTCCTGCCCGATCTCTACATCATCCCGGCGGATGTCGCCGAGGAGCTGGAGCGCTTCGTGCGGCGGGGAGGACGCGCGATCGTCTTCGATGGCCCCGTCCTGTCGATGAACCACGAGCCCCTGCAGCGGGTCCTCGGCTTCAAGGCGACGCGATCCTACTTCCACGCGCAGGTGGTCCTCGAGCCGGTGGGAGACAGCGAGCTCGTCCCGGCCGCCGAGCGCGAGATCGACGTCGAGGCCGAGAAGCGGCGCTGGGCGGACTGGCTCGAGTACCGGAAGTGGGGCGTGACGCAGCTCGTCCGGGATGTGCACGAGCGCGCCCGGCAGCTCAAGCCCCGCTCACTGCTGACGGCCGCCGTCTTCACGCCGCTCGCCTCCGCGGACGCCGTGTGCCAGGACTGGCCCGGCTGGCTCGAGCAGGGCATCATCGACCTCTGCATCCCGATGGCCTACACAGAAAGCGATGCCGCCCTCGAGAAACAGATGGCGGAGTGGAAGACGCTCGACCCCGGCCTCGCGAGGATCGTTCCCGGGCTCTCGATCTACAGGAAGACGGGAGGCGGGTCCGTGCCGCGCGACGCGGCGGCAGTGCTGCGGCAGCGACAGCTCTGCGAGGACGCGGGTGCGCACGGCAACGTCTTCTTCTCGCTGCACCACCTGACGCCGGAGCTCACCACGGCCCTCACGCGCGGGCCCTTTTCCGATGTCGCGCCCGCATACCGCCCTGCGGAGCGAGAAGCGGGCTCGCGGGCCGGCCGCTGAGTGCTCCTGTTCACGAGTGTGCGGCAACGGCACCGGTAACCCGTGGGCTTCGGCGCGAAACGCCCTTACGATGGACCGCCCAGGCAACCATGAACACGACAACCGCAGCGAGAGCAGGAAACAGGAGGTTCGCAGTGCGCGAGAGTCAGTCCCGATCGGTCGTGTCGACGAGTCGATGCTCCTGCCGGCTCACGAGTGATGCCATCCCCGGCCGCGGAGGGAAGCCGCCGCTGGCCGCCGTGATCCGGGCCTCGTGGATCTGCTGCATCGCGTCGCTGTCCCTCGCGTCTCCGTCTGCGCGAGCCGCGACGCCGGCGGAGATCCCCGCGAGGATCTCGGCCTGGGACACGATGCAGCCTTCGGCCGCGCCGCTATCAGCCGCCGCGATCGAGGAGCAGGAGGGCTGGGCCGTCATCTCACGGGGCGAGATGCCGGCGGCGTTCGAGGGCGACGCCGTCGTCAGCAACGGCCGCATCCTCGTCGTCGCGCGCAAGGAGGATCCCGCCGTCGAGCTCTACTCTCTGGGCTCGGGCGCAGCCGTTCTGCGGGCGCGGCTCCTCCTCCTGGCCGAGGACGGCGATCCGGCCGCGCGCCTCGAGCGCGCCGCGCTCGTCGAGAGCACGCGCGGCGCGGCCAGCCTCGAGGTCGTCTACGGAAGCGACGAGCATCCGGCCATCGGCGCGAAGCTGCGCATCAAGCGGGGGGAGATCGCCGTCGAGACGACGCCGGGCGCCGGAGCGGGACGGCTGCGTGTCGAGTGCCCGGCGCGCTTCGTCCTGCTGCCGGACTTCTTCGCCGACGACATCCTGATCGACGCCTGCGCCGTGAAGCCGGATTCCATCGAGCTTCCGAGCGAGAACTTCCTCCTCCATCTGACGGGCGGCGGCGATGCCATCGCGATGTGCGTCTTCGAGAACTCCGAGCAGGAAGTCCGCACCTTCCTGGGCGGCGAGGGCGAAGCGAGGGCGGCCACCGCGTCGGAGATTCGCTTCGCCGAGGAGCGCAAGATCTGGGTCGCGCTGATGGAGTCTCCCGGCATCTGGCACGCGCGAGCCATCGAGCCGGCCGATGCGGGGAGGGTTCTCCCGCTGGGCTGGAAGGCTCCCTTCGTGGCTGAGTGGCGCGTCGACTTCACCCGCGACAGCGAGCTGACCGACAGCTGGGAGATGCTGGTTCCGGACGAGAAGGGCTCCGGCTACCTGAAGCCCTCCTGGCTTCCGGCGGGGCCGGAGGGCAACCCGCCGAGCCGCACCTCGACCGGCGAGATCGACGTCCGCGCGTACCAGTCCGGCGGCCCTGCGTCGGCCCGCCTGGGCGATGACCGCAAGCGCTGGACGACGGTCATCGGCTGGTTCGAGTACCCCTGCTGGTCCGATCGCGAGGGGATGGGCTACCTGCAGCCGCTCAAGCACAAGAAGATCGCCTTCCGCGGCCCTGCCGTGATCTACCCGATCAACCGGCTCGCCGGGACGCCGATCGAGACGTACACCGTGGTCGACATCGTGCGCAACACGCTCGGCGTCGGGCCGTGCCAGTACATCCTCGACGTCGAGAACCAGCGACAGGAGCACGTGGGACGGGCGACGTGCCACGTCCGTTCGCTCCTCGACGAGATCTACAAGAAGGGCCAGCAGAAGGCGAAGCGCGAGGAGATCGACGAGTACCTCGACGACGGCCTGGCCTTCGTCACCCACATCCGCGGGCGCATCGATCAGTACGTCGAGTTCGGCCGCGAGGTCCGCAAGTACATCGAGAAGCAGAAAGCGGTCCATCCGGAGCTCGCGGAGTTCCTGGCCGAGATGAACGGGCTCGCCGCGGAGTTCGACGAGCGGATCGGGGCGCGCCGCGAGCTGATCAAGACACCTGGATTCGTGGCGCGGATGAACGACGACTTCCGCGAGAAGCTGATCGATGACACGAGCCCCGACGTGCTGGCCAAGCTGAAGGCCTACACGGATGCCTTGACCCGCCTCGGAGGCAACCAGGACGAGCTCGTCGGCGAGTGCCGCTGGATCGCGCGAACGCTCCGCCAGAGGGCGGGCATCCGGATGGCCACCGATCCCGCGTGCGCCCCGGTCGCGGAGGCGATCCGCGAGATGGCGCGCAAGGCGCTGCTGAAGCCATCCGCTTACGAAGCGGCGCGTCACTGAGCACGGAGAGAACGAGCCTTGTGCCACGCCCGCCTGCTTCTCCTGATTCCCCTGCTCGGCGCCGTGTCGTGCGGCAAGAGCGATTCCTCGCGGTCATCGGCCGGCGACGAGGAGATGATCTCGCTGGAAGTCCTCTCGCCGCCGTCGGGAGGCGAGATGCTCCTCGTCCCCGCGGGCGAGTTCACGATGGGCCAAGCGGACGGACGCCCCGATGAGAATCCGCATGCCGTCCGGCTGAGCGCCTTCTGGATCGACCGCCATCCCGTGACCCAGGGGCTCTACGAGGAGATCCTCGGCGCCAACCCCTCGCGGCGCAAGGATCCCGAGAGCCCCGTCTCGGGGGTCTACTGGACGGACGCCGCCCGCTTCTGCAACCGGTGCTCCGAGAGCGACGGTCTGAAACCCTGCTACGACCTCGAGACCTGGACGTGCGACTTCGCGGCCAGCGGCTATCGTCTGCCCACGGAGGCGGAGTGGGAGTATGCCTGCCGCGCCGGGAGCGACTCCATCTACTTCTTCGGCGATGATCCGGCGGAGTTGCCGAGGTTCGCCTGGTCGAAGCCTCACTCGCGGGGGCGGACGCACCCGGTGGGCATGCGCGAGCCAAACCGCTGGGGACTCCACGACATGCTGGGCAACGTCTGGGAGTGGACCGGCGACTGGTACGGAGAGACGTACTACCAGCAGAGTCCGGTCGAGGATCCGCGCGGTCCCGCGGCGGGCACGATGCGAGTGCTGCGCGGCGGCGCGTGGAGCTCGCCGCCCGAGCAGTGCCGCGTCGCGTACCGCGGCAAGGAGTTCCCCGTCTTCCAGGA
>JAFGKN010000302.1 GCA_016928605.1 Planctomycetota bacterium
CACGAAGGAGGTGCTCGCGCGCTTCGATGCCGAGCGGCAAGCCCTGGCGATGATGGACCATCCCAACATCGCGAGGGTCTACGACGCCGGGTCGACGGAGGGCGGGCGGCCGTACTTCACGATGGAGGCGGTGGAGGGAGTGCCCATCACGGATTATTGCAGCCGCCACAAGCTGAGCCTGCCCGAGCGCCTGAAGCTTTTCCTGCAGGTCTGCCAGGGAGTCGAGCACGCGCACCACCGGGGAGTCATCCACCGCGACATCAAGTCGGCGAACGTGCTGGTGAGCTGCCCCGAGCAGGAGCCGTTGGCGAAGATCATCGACTTCGGGGTGGCGAGGGCGACGAACCAGAGGCTGACCGAGAGGACGATCTACACGGAGCTGGGGAGGGTGGTGGGGACGCCGGCGTACATGAGCCCGGAGCAGGCGGAGATGACGGGCGAGCGGATCGACCACCGCACGGACATCTACTCCCTGGGCGTGCTCCTTTACGAGCTGCTGGTGGGTCAAGTGCCGCTCGATCTGGACGTCCATTCGGTGGCGTTCGAGGAGATCGTGCGGCGGATCCGGGAGGACGATCCGCCCACTCCGAGCGTGCGCTGGAGCCGGCTCAACAGCGAGCGGACGACGAAGCTCGCGGCGGAGCGCCAGAGCGAGCCAGCGGCGCTCGTGCGGCAGCTCGAGGGGGACCTCGACTGGATCTGCATGAAGGCGATCGAGAAGGAGCGCGAGCGGAGGTATCCGGCGGCGGCCGATCTGGCCGAGGACATCCAGCGCTACCTCCAGGATGAAGCGGTGCTGGCGAGGCCGCCGAGCGGGGTGTACCGGCTCAGGAAATTTGTGCGGAAGAACCGGGGTGCGGTGACGGCGGCGGGAGCCGTGATGCTGGCGCTGCTCGTGGGTCTTGTGGGAACGCTCTGGTTTGCCGCGGCGGCGAGCGAGAATGCGCGGATCGCGCGGCAGAGCGAGGGGGAGGCGAGGAGGCAAGAAGCGGAGGCGAGGAGACAGGCGGCCGAAAACCTGGTGCTCGCCGACATGCAGCGGCTCTCGGACTACAACTCGGAGGCCGAAGGGCTCTGGCCGACCTCGCCGGAGAGCGTGGAGGCCATGGGCCGCTGGCTCGAGAAGGCGAGGAGGTTTTCGGCCCGGCTGGGCGATCACCAGTCAGCTCTCGCCGAGCTGCGGCGCAGGGCGACCCAGGGCGAGGAGAGCCGAGAAGCACCCGCTGGCGATGCTGCAAAGCCGGCGGGTCAAGGTCCCGGGGAGAGGCTCTGGAAGTTCGCCGATCCCGAAGACGAGGGGCGCCATGAGATGCTCTCGATGCTGGCTGCGGGTCTTGCGGAGTTCATGGACGAGGATCCTTCGAAAGGTGCCATCTCGAAGGTCGAGCGAAGGCTCGAGTGGGCGCCGAGCGCTCCAGCGTTCCGTGCGAGGTGGCGCGAGGCCGTCGCGTCGATCGGCGACGCTCGAGAGTGCCCGAGGTACGGCGGGCTCAAGGTCGAGCCCGTCGATGGGCTCCTCCCGATCGGCCGGGATCCGGGCTCCGGGCTCTGGGAGTTCGCCTGCCTGCGGACGGGCAGGGCTCCGGCGCGCGGGCCGGAGGGAAGGTCTTCCGTGAGTGAAGAGACGGCGATCGTGCTGGTGCTCCTCCCGGGAGGGAAGTTCCTCATGGGAAGCCCGGAGAGCGAAGAAGACCGACAACCAGTAGAGATCCAACACGAGGTGACTCTCAGCCCCTTCTTCCTGTCGAAGTACGAGGTCACCCAGGCGCAGTGGTCAAAGGTCATGGGCAATCCATCGCGTGCCACGGGGAAGCTTTTTCCCGTGGAAAGCGTCAGCTGGTACGACTGCCAGGCGTTTTGCCGGAAGGCCGGTCTGAAGCTTCCGACGGAGGCTCAGTGGGAATACGCAGCAAGGGCGGGGACGGACGGGCCTTTCGGGGGGACCGGCAGGCTGGACGACATGGGCTGGTACGTGGACAACAGCTACGACGAGTGGAGGGTCAGGGACCGCAAAATTCGGCGGCGTTGGACGGCGCCGACGTGGCCGGGCCAGAAACAGCCGAACGGCTTCGGGCTCCACGACATGCACGGGAATGTCGCCGAGTGGTGCGAGGATGTCTATGACCCCGAGTTCTACAGCAAGCCCGAGGCGCACCGGAAGGATCCAATCTGCACGTCGGGCTCCGAGGCCGAGTGGGTCTACCGGGGCGGCTGCTGGGGCAACAACGCGGACTACTGCCGCTCTGCGTTCCGTTCGTCCATCTTCGGCTACCTCGGCCGGTCCCTCGGCTTCCGCCCCGCCATGCCGTCCCCCTAGGACATCTCGCCCTCGGCAAGCTCCGCCGGCTCCTGCCGCGGCTCTTGCCGCGGCTCCTCCGCGCGGCGAAGCCGCGGCAGGAGCCGGCGGAGGCGATGCAAGCCTTCGGCACCCGGCGCGCCCTCTCGGGGGATGAAGCCGGCCGGGCCGCGATGCGGCGCGGCATCGCGAAGACTCTCCGGCCTTGTGTACCGGCGCACGAGGAACGTGGGGATCCATCGGGCCGCAATCAGGATCCATCGATGCGGCGGAACCGACCTTACTCCTCGTCCCGCCAGTGGGCGATGCGCCAGAGGTAGAGCGAGGCGACGCTGCGGTAGGG
>JAFGKN010000303.1 GCA_016928605.1 Planctomycetota bacterium
GAGGTTCTCGAGCGCCTCGCCCATGTGCTGCCGGGCGAGCGCCACGTGCTGGAGCGACTCCACATCCTCGATGCGATCGGCCAGACCGGCCGCTTGCTCGAGGGCGGACTGCTGGGAGTCTCGCAGCAGGCCGGCGTCCCGCACGAGATCCTCCTCCGCGATCCCCGCCGCCGCCGGAGCATCCGCCCGGGCATCGGCCGGAGCATCGGATGCCGCGACGTCGCCGGCGCTCCGGCGGATCAGCCTCCACGTGCCGCTGATGATCTGCTTCTGGAGCTCCGCCAGCTGCTCGGCCCGCCGGGCGTTCTGGCCCTCTCCCTGCTGGCCCTCCTGCGGCGACGGCTCGCGGTCGCGCTGCTGCTGCGCGGCTCCGCCCGGCGGCTGCTCTCCCTGGCGGAAGATCTCCTCGAAGGGGCGCACCTCGGCGAAGAACATGTCGCTGAAGGTCCGCCGCGGACGCTCGTCCGGTCCGGTGTCCTCGGCCCAGAAGGCATAGGAGAGGAGCTGATCCGGCTCCGCCTCGAGCGCCTCGAAGTCGATCAGGTGCTCGGCGGCCCGGCGCTCCTGAGCGGGCACGTCCTCGCCGAGGATCACGTCCCGCGGCGCCTCGCCGGCCACGGTGTAGCTCAGCCCGAGACGGCGCAGGCCGAAGTCATCCCACGCGCTCGCCTTGACCGTCAGCTCCTCGAGCGGAGAGACGTTCACATCGCGCGAGGGAGAGACGACCTTCAGCTCCGGAGCGCTGTTGGGGAGGACGCGGACGGCGATCTCGCGCGACCTGTGGCTCTCGCGGCCGCGGTCATCGACGAGGCGCACGCGGTAGCGGTGCGAGCGCTCGAGCCGCATCCGCGCCGTCCGCTCCGTCGTCTCGCCGCCGCCGGAAAGGCCGGTCGACTCTCCCTCCTCGTCGACGAGCTCAGCGAGGACGACGCTCTTGTTGAGGTGGAGGATCCAGGTCAGATGGGTGCCGACGACGGCGCTCACCGCGCGCGTGTCCTGGACGGTCCTCGGCTCCATCCTGGTGTACGCGGGATACTCGAGCCTCGCGTCGGCGCGCACCAGCTCTGGATACTCGAACACGGTGATCCGGTAGGAGGGAGAGGATCCTCCCGCGAACTCGACGCGATACGAGAGGTCTTCAGTCACCGCGCCGAGCCGCGCCGCGAAGAGCGGATCATCGAGGCTCTTCGCCATCTCCACTCGCCGCTCGCCTCCCGCGTCGCTCCGCAGGACGAGGGCCGCCTCCCCCGGCAGCTCCCCGGCGAAGCGCGCCAGGATGAGCAGGCTGGAGCCCTTCTCGACCTCGGCGTCGCCCGGCTCGACCGCGACATCGAAGAACGCGGCGCCGATCTCGCCGCTGCCGCCCGCCGGCGCGACCCGATCGGCGAGCGATCCGCCGCCGCCGCGCTCCCACCCCGCCAGCAGCCCGGCGTTGACGGCGGCGAGCAGGCCGAGGGATCCCAGGCTCAGCAGCCGCGCGCGGCGGAGCTGCCGCTGCGGAACCACCCGCGACCACGGCGCGCGGCGGGCGTGCGCGAGCACCTCGGAGATGAGGCTCGAGCGCAGGTAGCCGAACCGCCCGTCGGGCAGATCGGGCTTCAGCTCGAGCGCGGCGAGGAGCCGCGAGTCGAGATCCGGGTAGCGCGACTCGATCCGCTGCGCCACCGAATGCGCGCTCCGGGCGATCCTCGAGGAGAGGGCGAAGAGGACGAGCGTCGCCGCGATGCCGATGCCCGCCACGAGGGGCACGGCCCAGGCCGATGGCCAGCCCCGCGCCGAGTGGAGGAGGTACATCGCCGCGCCCAGTCCGGACACCACCGTCCAGCAGATCGAGAGCGCCCGGTGAAGCCAGAGCTCGCGACAGCGCGCGGCGACACCCGCGATCTCGCGGCTGATTCGATGCTGCATCATGTCGGAATCTCGCTCTTCCAGGCGGACCTGGCGCGCCGGCCGGCGAGCCAGGTCTCGAGGATCAGGATCCCAAGCACTCCCGCGATCAGCCATCGCCAGCCCTTCTGGCGGCTCTCGAGCTCCCTGTCGAGCATCTGGCGCTGCCGCCTCGCCTCCTCGGCGCGAGCCCCCAGCCGGGCGCCGAGCCGCTCCAGATCCTCCGCCGCCATCGGCGCGGTCCTCCTCTCCGAGGGCGCGATGTTGACCGCGAAGCGGATGGGCTCGCCATCCGCCAGCAGTTCGTAGATGCCGGGCTCGCCGGTCTCCTCGAACACCTCGGCGGCCGCCGCCAGCACGACCTCGCTTCCGTCCGGCGTGCGGATCCTGCGGGCCGGCGCCGAGGATCTCGACGCGGTCGGAATCTCTGGGGTCGCCGTGCCCTCCGGCCGGCTCGGCGGAGACGCGCCGCTCTCCGGGCTCACGGTGCTCGCCGCGCTCGACACCTCTGGCGCGCCCGCCGTCGCCGGAGGGAGCGAAGCCGGCTCGCCGACGTACAGCGACGCCTTGCCGCCCGCCTCCCCGGCGCCGTCCTCGAGCAAGCCCGCCAGCAGCGGCACGAACTTCGTCGAGAGGGCGAGCTGGCTGTCGCGGGGATGCCAGCCGCTCGCGAGGA
>JAFGKN010000304.1 GCA_016928605.1 Planctomycetota bacterium
AAATCGCGGCGTCAGTTCCCTGCCGCGGAGTGTAGCCGATGGCAGGAGGCGGGTCCAGAGATCCCGCAGCCCGGATGGCGGCGCGCCGGCCGGAGGCGGGGATGAAACGGCGCGGATCCAGGGATTCCGCCCAGCGCCCGCCGCGCGCGCCGGCGGCGGGGATGAGCCATCTGGCGGCGGATACGCCCATGGGACGGCTCGAGAGCTCACCCGCGCGCATCTCCCCCGGCGCGGTCACCGCTGTGGTCCGGATGGCCTGAAAAGGGCTCCTGAGGGCCTGAGAATGCGTTTTTCTGGCATTTCTGTGGTTGACACCCTGCATCTTTTCTGGTACGAGAAATCGCGATTCCTTTCGAAAACGGCCTCGGGGAAGGGCCTCGAGAGCGTTTCTGGAGTTTTGGCGGTCTGGTCGACAACCCTCGTTTCCGCCTCGCAGAGGAGCCTCTTTTCCGCAGGGCAGGAAGACGAGGAGCGATTTCGGGCCGCTGGGAGTTTCTTGGAGGACGGATTCCATGGCGAAGAAGAAAGTAGCCAAGAAGAAGGGCAAGAAGGCCGGAGGGCGGGAGATGCTGGTCGTCGGCAGCAAGGTGAAGGCGCACATCAAGGCCTCGGGCGCGATGTGCTCCGGCGAGCTGCCCGGCGCGCTCAGCGACGCGGTCTACTGCATGCTCGACGCGGCCATCGCCCGCGCGAAGGGCAACAAGCGCTCCACGGTCCAGCCGAAGGATCTCTGATCTCTCGCGGATCGGAGCGTGACAGCGGAGGCGGAAGATAGGCATGATCTCCCGCCTCCGCCTTTTTTCTGGGTTCCACTTCCTGCCGGCGTTATGCTTCTCCCGTCGCCTGCGCTCGCGACGGGGAAACCGCCGGATCGTCGAGCATCTCGCGCCCGGCGACGCCTGCCCCTGGAACCGTGGAAGGAGCCTCGATGAACATCTCCCGCATGGCACTGGCCGTCTCTCTGCTGATCTCCGGTTGCGCCATCATGGGCCGCCAGCAGGTCGACCATCCGATCGATGCGGAGAAGGTCGCGCGCATCCACAAGGGGATGAGCCGCGATCAGGTGACTGAAGTCCTGGGAGCTCCCCAGGAGATCATCTTCAGCAACAAGGAGCACGATCCCCTGCGCGAGCACGCCTACGTCTACCAGCACACCCGGAGCAAGTACACGGGGATCGTCTTCGGTTTCATCAACTTCGGAAACGTCGACGAGAAGAAGGACCGCGTCCTCGTCTTCTTCGACGAGGAAGGCAACGTGAACGGGCTCGGTGCAAGCCTCTACAGCGACGAGTCCTCGTATGGCTTCCCCTTCGGCAAGTAGAGGCGCCTTTCGCTTCCCGCTCTGCGAACGCGCGCACCGGTGGTTGGCGCTAGCTGCGCTCTGTCTGCAGGCCGCGGCTTCCGGCTGCAGCCTCGACGTGGCGCGCGTCCGCAGCGGCGAGCCGCTGAAGCTGGATCGCTTCGAGGAGCTCGAGGAGGGGAAGACGACGAAAATCGAGGCGCTGGAAAAGCTCGGGGCGCCGGACCGCGTGAGCTGGGAGACGGACCAGGAAAGGCTCTTCTGGGATCGCCTGGACACCTACTACGCGTCGATCCGCTTCCAGCTCCCGCTGAGCCTCTACGGCTACCGCCACAACCTGTACCAGTACTTCCGCGGTCAGGATCAGTACAACACCATGGAGCTGCTCTTCGACGAGGAAGGCGTCCTCGAGCAGAAGAGCCTGCGGCTGCCGGCCGCCTACCGCGAGGAGAGGCCGGAGAGCTCCTGGAGATGGCACATCGCGCCGCGGTTCGAGCACAGCTTCCTCCTGATGGGGAGCGGCGACTTCGACGACTACCGCAAGATCTTCCGGAACGGCTACGCCGCCGGCCTCGACGTGGGCGTCCAGCCCGTAGCGCCTCTCATCTTCAGCCTCGGCGGCGCGTACCAGAGCTACGCCGGACGGCCAGGGACGCGGAGCTTTCTGGATGAGGACGAGAACATCGTGCCGCGCCGGGTCAGCCCCGACGACCTCGACCTCTACACTCTGGAAGCCAAGATCCGCCTCCAGGTCCCGCTGAGGCTCTTCGCGGACGCGGAGAGCTTCCGCGACTTCTGGACCATCCTCCTCGACGAGGCGCCTGAAACCCACGACGGCTGGGCGGTCTTCGTGGAGGCCGGAGTCGGCGCCACCTACAACGAGAACGTTCCGGTGGCGATCGACGGCGCGCGGCGGGGCAACCTCTTCGACAGCTCCATCCAGCTCTCGAGCTCGGGCACGACGGGCATCGAGTACAGCGCGAGGCGCATCAGCGCTCGCCTGGGCATCATCTTCCGGGCGCAGGACGGCTTCGACGAGGGCAGCTCGCCCCTCGAGGCCGACGCCGAGTCCTTCCAGTCCTGGGGCGCCTTCGCGAGCGTGGCGCTGAAGTTCTGAGCGCGCGAGCGCTCTCCGGCGCGCCGCGGCCGGCTCCGTGCGCGAGGGGGCCTCGCGGACTGCAGCCCCGATTGCGCTCGGCGCGCCCGCTCTCTATACTGGGCGCGACCCGCGGCGAGGGAGCCGCCATCCGGCCGGAAGATCCTCCTGAGGAAGAGCGCCATGCACGACATCCCCGTGCTCCACGTGTGCGAGCGATCTCTCGCAGCCGCGTACGAAAAGGCCCTCGTGGGCCTCTACGAGCGAGGCATCGGCCTGCGCACCCAGTACGACAAGCCGGGAGACCCGCCGAGCCTCGACTGCACGATGAACATCACCGTGCTCGAGCCCCTCTCCGACCCCATGATCCACAAGGCGTTTCCCGGCGGCATCGAGGACCTCCGCGAGTACGTGATGGAGGTGCAGGGCGCGAAGGATCACTGGGTGAAGAACATGGACGATGCGGAGGACACCCGCTGGGAGTACACCTACCACGGCCGCCTCACGGCCTACGGATCGTGGAGGGAGAAGCGAGACGGCACGTCGGCGCAGGTCGGACCGTTCGCCATCGATCAGGTCGAGCGCGTCATCCAGAAGCTGGTCGAGCAGCCGTTCACGCGCCAGGCGCAGATGATCACCTGGATGCCGAACCTGGACCTCGACTGCTACGATCCTCCCTGCCTCCAGTCGCTCTGGTACCGCCTCGTCGAAGGGGAGGCTCCGGGCGAGGCCTGGCTCAACTGCAATGTCCGATTCCGCTCCAACGACGCGTGGGGCGCCAGCTTCATGAACATGTTCGGCTTCACGCTGTTCAACCGGGATGTGATCGCGGACGGGATCGCGAGCCGGACGGGCCGGACGATCCATCTCGGCCGCCTGAACTGGCACGCCGACTCCTACCACATCTACGGCAAGGACATCGCGGACGCGAAGCAGCGGCTCTTCGACCGGATCGCGACGACGGACTTCCAGAAGCGCGTCTACAACTTCTCGGATCCCGC
>JAFGKN010000305.1 GCA_016928605.1 Planctomycetota bacterium
CGGATGATCGGCCGCTGCCGGCGATCTCGCTCGGACCGCACCGCATCACGCGGCTCGTGGCCGGCTGGAATCCGATCGGCGGCCATTCCTACCTCGGCCGCCACATGGACCAGCACATGAAGGAGTACTTCACGGTCGAGCGGACCGTCGAGTTCCTCCTGAGCTGCGAGCGCGAGGGGATCAACGCCCATCAGTTCTCGCAGTCGGAGAGCGCGGCGGAGATCCTCCAGGCGGTGCGCGAGCGAGGATCGAAGATGCACTTCATCTGCCTTCACGCGGGCCGGGACGGCATCAAGGATCTCGTCGCCGCCACGAGGCCGATCGCCGTGGCGCACCACGGCGGCGTCACGGACCGTCTCTTCGCCGATGGCAAGAGCGGGGAGGTCCACGACTTCGTCAAGGAGTGCCACGACCGCGGAGTCCTCGCCGGCGTCTCGGCTCATAACCCCGACTGCATCCGGCGCATCGCGGACGAGGGCTGGGCTGTCGACTTCTTCATGGCGTGCTTCTACTTCCTGACCCGCAAGGGGAATCCTCCCTCCGCTCCGCAGGGGCCGGCGACGCTCCCCATCGGCTACCACTTCTACGCCTCCGACCCGCAGGAGATGACCGCCGTCATGCGGCAGGTCGAGCAGCCCTGCCTCGGCTTCAAGATCCTCGCGGCGGGCCGGAAGTGCGCCGGCCAGGACTCCGTCCGCGAGGCGTTCCGCTGGGCCTTCCGGGAGATCAAGCCGAGCGACGGCGTCATCGTCGGCATGTACCCGCGCTTCTTCGACGAGATCGCCGCCGACGCGCGCTACACGCGGGAGCTCGCGGGCACCCGCGAGGCCTGACCGCCCGGCGCTGCGGGCGCCTCCGATGATCTCGTCGCGGCCGCCCCTGCGATCGCCGGCGATGATCGCTCGGCTGAAGCCGCATCGCGCGTGATTGCGCTTTCGTGGCGTCCCGGCGCGGACTATCATGTTCGCTGCACGAGGGGCGTCGCGGAGATCGCGAGGAAACGCACCTTATCTCGAAGCTCAGGATGCTGCGGAGGATGTCATGGAGAAGGCGAGTCGGAGAGAGTTCCTGCGGCGGACCGGAGGCGCGGCCGCCATCGCGCTCGGAGCGCGACACGCCGGCGCCGGAGAAGCATCGGGCGCGGCCGAGCGGGTCGTCCTTGGCATCATCGGGCCGGGCGGCATGGGCATGAGCCTGCTCCGGTCCTTCGCCTCGAGGAAGGACGTGGCCATCGCTCACGTGTGCGATGTCGACGAGAAGCGGATGGCGGCGGCGCGCGATGCGGCCGGCGGCGGAGGCAAGAGACCAGAGGCGTCGAAGGATCTCCGCCGCGTCCTCGATGACCGGGCGGTGGATGCGGTCGTCATCGCCACTCCCGATCACTGGCACGGCCCCGCGACGATCCTCGCGCTCGCGGCGGGCAAGCACGTGTACGTCGAGAAGCCCGCCTCCCACAACCTCAGCGAGGGGAGGCTCATGGTGGATGCGGCCCGCAAGGCGGGGAAGGTCGTCCAGGTCGGCACCCAGAGCCGCAGCACACCCCACGTGCGGCGCGCCGTCGAGCTGATCCGGGACGGAGCGATCGGCGATGTCCTCGTCGCCAAGGCGTGGAACAGCCAGCTGCGCGCGAATATCGGCCACGCGGAGCCTTCCGATCCGCCGGCCCACCTCGACTTCGACCTCTGGGTCGGTCCGGCGCCGATGGTCCCCTACCGCTCGAACCTGCTGCACTCGAGCTGGCGCTGGTTCCGCGCGTTCGGCTGCGGCGACATGGGCAACGACGGCGTGCACGACATCGACATCGCCCGCTGGGGCCTCGGCGCCGCCGTCCATCCGACGTCGGTGGCGGCGCTCGGCGGGAAGTACTTCTTCGACGACGACCAGGAGTTCCCCGACACGCAGTACGTCGTCTTCGAGTACGGGGACATCGGCGGCAAGAGGCGGCAGCTCGTCTTCGAGCAGCGCATCTGGTCTCCCTACGTGCAGGAAGGCCACGAGAACGGCGATGCCTTCTACGGCACGAAGGGCATGCTGATCCTCGGCAAGGGGAGCGGCTGGAAGCTCTTCGGGCCCCGGAACGAGCTCCGCGAGGAGGTGAAAGGCGGCATCGACAGCGCTGCACACCACGCCGACTTCCTCGACGCGATCCGGACGGGGCGGCGCCCGCACGCCGACATCGAGGAGGGCCACCTGTCGGCGGCGCTCGTCCACCTCGGCAACATCGCCACGCGGCTCGGCCGCACGCTCCGGTTCGATCCGGCGGCCGAGAGATTCACCGGGGACGGGGAGGCCGACGCGATGCTGGCCCGCGAGTACCGGCCCGATCACTGGGCCGTGCCGAAGGGATAGAGCGCGAGAAGCGCCGGGGAAACGACCTTGCCACCTCGCGCAGGCCGGTGCAGAATGGCTGTCGATGCACTTGGCGGCGAGGCGGCTCTCCGTCGCCCGCCGATCGGCAGAAAGATCGTTCGCTTTCAGTTCACGGATGGATCTCATCGATCAGAACGAGAGGGAGGCACCCCGGGCGGACGGCGCGGACGTCGTGATTCCACCCGACTGGCTCGCGGAATTCGAGGCGGCGGCGCGACGCTCGCTCGAGACGCGCTTCCGCTACGCCTTCATCCACACCTACAAACCAGTGCTGGATGACGAGCCGTTCCGCGCCTTCGACTCGACCGCGGACTACCGGCGGTGGTGCGAGGAAAACCTCCCGGACTGGCTGGGCTATGGGCGCGTTTGAGTACCGTCAGGCCCAGGCGATCCGCGATGCCTTTCAGCGCTGCGGCATCCGGTATCTCTTTCTCGGCAAGTCCGGCGCCATCCTCCTCGGCTTCCCGGACACGACGCAGGATGCCGACATCTTCGTCGAAAAGACGCCCGAGAACTGCGCCGCGCTCGTGACCGCTCTGCGAGATCTGGGCTTCGAGCTGACGGATCCACAAGCCGCCGAGGTGCTGCGGGGCAAGGATTTCATCCAGCTCAAAAGCGGCCCGTTCGACCTCGACATCGTCTTCGCGCCCGACGGCATCGAGCGCTTCGCGGATGCCTGGCGCCGCCGGGTGGACGTCGAGGGCTTTCCCGTCTGCCATATCGACGACATCATCGCGAGCAAGGCGGCGACGAACCGCCAGAAGGACCGCGAGTCGCTCCCGCGGCTGAGATCGTTCCGCGAGTACTGGATCCGGCAGGAGCGCCGGTGACTCGACGACGGGTCCTGTGCGGCCGCCGGAATGCCATCTCGGTCTCTGCGGAGTCCATCCCACCGCCGCTGCGTGCCGAGCCTCCTTGGGTGCGTTGCCGCTCTCGGGCATAATGGCGTCGGCGAAACCGCCGGCAGCACGTCGAAGGAGGCTTCATGAGAACGATCGCAGCCCTGCTGGAACTCTCCGCCGTCTGGGCGATCCTCGCCGCCGCGAGCCCGTTCGGAGTGGAGGCGGCCGAGACGGCGCCGCGTCCGGATCGCGAGATCGCATACAAGCGGGTCGGCGATGTGGAGCTGCGGCTCCACGCGTTCGAGCCCGAGGGGCACCGCGCCAGCGACCGGCGCCCGGCGATCGTCTTCTTCTTCGGAGGCGGCTGGGTCGGAGGATCGCCCTCGCAGTTCTACCCGCAGGCGGCGCACCTCGCCTCCCGCGGCATGCTGGCGTTCTGCGCGGAGTACCGGGTCGCGAGCCGTCACGAGACGACGCCCTTCGACTGCGTGCGGGACGGCAAGTCGGCGATCCGCTGGGTGCGCGCGCACGCGGCGGAGCTCGGCGCCGACCCAGCGCGCATCGCCGCGGGGGGAGGCTCGGCCGGAGGCCACGTCGCCGCCGCAGCGGCCGCGGTGCCGGGGCTCGAGGAGGAAGGCGAGGACCGCGGCGTGAGCCCCCGGCCCGACGCCCTCGTCCTCTTCAATCCGGTCTACGACAACGGCCCCGACGGCTGGGGCCACGCCAAGGTGAAAGATCGATGGCGCGAGATCTCGCCGCTTCACAACATCCGCGAAGGCATGCCGCCGGCGATCGTCTTCCTGGGCACGCAGGACAGGCTGATCCCCGTGGAGACCGCCCGGCGCTTTCAGGCGCGCATGCGCGAGGTCGGAAGCCGGAGCGAGCTGGTCCTCTTCGAAGGCGCGGGCCACGGCTTCTTCAACCACGGGCGCGGCGACGGCAGCGCCTACCGCGACACCGTGCGCGCGATGGACCGCTTCCTCGAGTCCCTCGGATACCTCGCGAGCGACGCGGCGGCCGAGGCGCAAGACGATACCGGCGACGCGATCCTCTGGGATCCCTCGGCGCCCGTCCCCACGGCCGCCGAGACGCCTCTCCTGCGCGGCGTGCGGTTCTCGACGATCCAGAAGCGCGAGCCGGA
>JAFGKN010000306.1 GCA_016928605.1 Planctomycetota bacterium
GAACGGATCGCGGAGAGCTCCGGCGCGCCCATCGACGCCTGCAAGATCCATCCTCCGAAGCCGAGGATGCCGCACGCGCCGGCGGCGAGGATCCACCACCGCCGCCGGGCCCGCGGCCCGGACTGCGCTCCCGCCTGCTGGCATCTGGATACGGGCGACATGCTCCCCTTGTACTCGAGCGGGATCGCCGGGACCAGCGAAACTCGCCGGGACCGCCGCGCCGGGACCTCGCTGCGAGGCCTTCCGGCGAGAGCCGGAGCCGGCTTGCAAAGGCCGGGGATCGTGCCTATCCTGGCGGCGCTCAGCAGCGGCTCGCTTTCGTGACGCGGCCGCCGCGGCCTTCCCCACAACTCCTGACAGGTCCCGTGGTCCGATGACGATGTTGCACTTCCTGGCCGAGTCCTACCTCCACCAGATGGATCCCTTCGTCGTCCGGTTCACCGAGACCTTCGGGATCCGCTGGTACGGCCTGGCCTACCTCGCCGGCTTCCTCATCGCCTGGGCGATCCTGCAGTGGCTCGCGCGGACGGGTCGCACTCCCCTCTCGCCGCAGGAGATCTCCGACTACGTGATGTACGGCATCGTCGGGGTCCTCGTCGGCGGGCGCCTGGGATACTGCATCTTCTACGACCAGCGCCTCCTCTGGGATCCGCCCCTGATCGGCATCATCCAGATCTGGCGGGGCGGGATGGCAAGCCACGGCGGATTCATCGGGGTGGTCGTCGCCACCTGGCTCTTCGCCCGGCGCAGAAAGACCTCGGCGCTCCACATCCTCGACATGGGAGCCCTCGCCTGTCCGCTGGGACTCGGGCTGGGACGGCTCGCGAACTTCGTCAACGGAGAGCTCTGGGGCAAGGCGCTGCCGGCTGCGCTCCAGAAGGATCCTCCCTGGTGGAGCGTCAAGTATCCCGACGAGCTCCTCGGCCACGGCTTCCTCACGGAGGAGCGCCTCGAGTCGCTGGGGCCGCTCTTCGGCGGCAAGGCCCCCTCCATCGAGGACGTCGTCCTCGCCGTGCGCTCCGGTCAGGAGGCCGTGGTCGAGGCCGTGCGTCCCTGGCTCACGGCGTACCATCCGTCGCAGATCTATCAGGCCTTGAGCGACGGGCCGATCCTCTTCCTCGCGATGGTCATCCTCTGGCTCTTCCCTCTCAAGCCGGGAGGTGTCTCTGGCGGCTTCCTCATCACGTACGGCATCCTGCGCATCGCGACGGAAGTCTTCCGCCAGCCGGACGAGGGCGTGGCGCTGCTCCCCACCCCCTGGTTCGATCTCTCGCGCGGCCAGCTTCTCAGCATCCTGATGGTCATCGCCGGCATCGCGCTGATCGTCTACTCCGTCCGCCGCGATGCAAGGCCGATGGGAAGCCTGCTGCGCCCGCGGAAAGTCTAACCCCCCGCGAAGGGGTTACGTCCCGAACAGGCCGCGGATCGTCGAGGCGAGGACGGAGAAGACGTCGTCGGCCGACGAGCGTGTCATGACAGGCTGGCGCCCGTAGCCGCCTCCCGCGTACATGCGGGTCTGCACCCACCGCTTCTGGCTCTCGGCTCGCCGCAGCTCCTGCTTCGCCCGGCTGATCTCCTTCTCCCGGGCGATGTCCATGCCTCCCGAACGGGCGAAGTCGACGATCTTTTCGAGCTCGTGGGTGTCGAACCAGAATCCGTGGCCCTTGCACCAGTCGATGATGACTCCGGAGCACGTCGCGAAGTTCTTCCGGTGCATCAGGTTTCCGCAGACCGGACAGGCGAGGTACTTCACATCGTGGACTGCCGCCTCGCGGGCGCTCCGCTGATCGTCCTCGTCTCCGCCGGGCATCTTCCCCAGGGGCGAGGCATCCCTCTCCTCGACGACCTTCTCGAAGGTCTTCTCGTCGAGCCAGAGCCCGCCGCAGGCGCTGCACTCCGTGTACTGGGCCCTTTCCGTCGTGCACTGCACGAGATCCCCCTTGCATCGCGGGCAGCGCGCATCGAGGCGGAGGGCCTGGATGGCCGCCGGAGCGATCTTCACCCCGCACTCGCGGCAGAATCTGGCCCCCTTGGTCAGACGAGCGAAGCACTCGGGACAGGTATCTCCCAGGTTGCGCTCGTCGAGCGAGATCGAGCTGCCGCAGTACTCGCACGACGACGCGCTCTCCTGCAGGCTTCCACCGCATGCCGAGCAGTGCAGGACCCTGGCGGTATGGGAGCGCGGCTCGCTCACGGCGATGAGCTCGCCGCAGAGGCAGCGGATGCGCTCACCCGGTTCCATCCCCCCGACATCGTACTGGCGGTGACACGACTTGCAGGCGACAAGCATGACCTGGCCTCCTCGCGACCTTTCTCGATGCGCAGAGAATCAGCGTCCCCCATGGCCCTCTTCCGTGAATCGAGCGAAGCCGCCGGCACACCTTAGCCTTTTTCACGGGTCATGGCGCGCGCGCGAAGAGGCCCCCTCCGCTCTCTCGCTCCAGGGAAGCTGCAGGTCAGGACTGCCGCCCGTTATCGGAATCGTCTCGCCTTCGAAGACCTCTCCGGTACAATCGTCGAGATCCGCACAACGACATGGTCCGGGAAAACACATGCATCTCACTACGCTCCTCATCGCGCTCAGTCTCGCCGGCGATTCCGGTTCCAGCGGGGATTTCGACGCGCGCTTTACCGGCCGCACTCTGCGCGTCGACTACTACCACTCGGGGACGGCCGAGGAGGCGCACATCAGCCTCGACCAGGTGCGCCTCGAAGGCGAATGGCCTGGAAGCCGCACGCGGCTGCTGGACGACACCAACCTGGGGAAGTACCTCCTCGTGGTGATCGACGCCGCGACCAACGTCCCTCTCTACACGAGAGGCTTCTGCAGCATCTACGGGGAGTGGGAGACCATCCGCGAGGCGCGCGAAGGGGTCTGGAGGTCGTTCCACGAGTCTCAGAGGTTCCCAGAGCCCCGCGGGAGATGCCAGATCCTCCTCAAGAAGAGAGCGAGCGACGGATCGTTCCGGGAGATCTTCTCCACGACCGTGGATCCCTCGAGCCGCTTCGTGAATCGCTCCGATCTGGACGCGCCCGGGAAGGTCTGGAGCCTCTTCGAGCACGGCCCAGCCGCCGAGAAGCTCGACCTCTTGATCCTGGGCGACGGATACACGGCGGCCGAGCTGGATCGATTCCGCGAGGATGCGCGCCGCCTGACGGAAGCGACCTTTCAGGTGGAGCCGTTCCGCTCGCGCCGCTCCGACTTCAACGTGCGGGCCGTCGACATCGTCTCCGCGCGGTCGGGGGTCGCGGATCCCCGCGCCGGCAAGTGGAGCAGCTCTCCGCTGGGCCTCAGTTCCAACGCCTTCGACATCGACCGCTACGTCCTCACCTTCGAGAACAAGGCTCTCCGGGAGTACGCCGCGCTGGCCCCCTACGATGCTCTCGCCCTGATCGCCAACACCAGGAAGTACGGAGGAGGAGGCATCTTCAACCTCTGGCTCACGTGCTCGGCCTCGAGCGGGCGCTCCGAGCATGTCTTCATCCACGAGCTCGGGCACTCCCTCGCCGGACTGGCCGATGAGTACTACGCGTCGCGCGTCGCGTACGAGGATTTCACGCAGCCGGGGGTGGAGCCCTGGGAGCCGAACGTCACCGCGCTTCTCGAGCCCGATCGTCTGAAGTGGCGGAACCTGGTCGAGCCAGAGACTCCGCTGCCCACGCCGTGGGACCAGAAGATCTACGACGAGGCGGCTCTCGAGTACCAGGCGAGGCGAGAAGCGCTGCGCGAGGCGAATGCTTCCGACGCGGAGATGGAGCAGCTCGTCGCGGAGAGCAGGAAGATGCTCGATCCGATCATCGCGAAGCAGAAGTACGCCGGGCGGGTGGGTGCCTACGAGGGCGCGGGGTACCAGGCCAGAGGGCTCTACCGCCCGGAGCTCGACTGCATCATGTTCTCCAGCGGCCGCGGCGAGTTCTGCGCCGTCTGCAGGCACGCCATCGAGAGAGTGATCGATCTGTACATCCGATGACAGTCCGATGAAAGAAACCGAGAACTCCCCGGAGCAGTCCTCTCATCTCGCGTTCATGCGCGAGGCCATCCAGCTATCCTTCGAGAAGATGCTCGAGGGGGCCGGAGGTCCGTTCGGAGCGGTCATCGCTCGCGGCGGTGAGATCGTCGCCCGCGGCCACAACCGCGTCACCTCGGCGCTCGACCCCACAGCCCACGCCGAGATCGTCGCCATCCGCGAGGCCTGCCGCGCCCTCGGCCGGTTTCACCTCGAGGACTGCGCTCTCTACGCGAGCTGCGAGCCCTGCCCCATGTGCCTCGGGGCGATCTACTGGGCGAGGATCGGCAGCGTCTTCTACGCCAACACCCGCGAGGACGCCGCCGCGATCGGCTTCGATGACGACTTCATCTACCGGGAGATCGAGAGGCCTCTCGAGTCGCGCCGCGTCCCGATGGTCCAGATCCTCCGCGAGGAGGCCCAGGAGGCCTTCCGCGCCTGGCGCGAGAAGGCGGACCGGATCGAGTACTGAGCGCAGCTCGTTTCTCGTTGCAGCGCAGAGCCCTGTGGCCGAGCGCGGCCTTGGGACGGTGAGCAGGTCGAGATCCGATCGCCGCTCGCATCAAAGGACCGGCGGTGCTTCTCTCGCCGGGCGGTCTCGGTCAGATCCCCCGGGGGGTCTTGTCTTGACAGGTCTCCACCGCAGCGATAGGGTTTCGCCGGCAAGTCCTACTATCGTACTAGGGTTTGTGAATGCCTGAGACGGATGCAGGTATCCAAGCGATGCGAGTACGCTCGACGGACCCTGATCGTCGCCGGCCTGGCGGGAGCCGCGGGACGAAAGACCCTCTCGACCACCGAGCTGGGCGCGCACCAGCGCATCCCGCAGGAGTCCCTGGAGGTCATCTTCCTCCAGCCCTCGAAGGAAGGCCTCCTCCGCTCCGGGCGCGACGCGTTGCCGCTTCCCTTCTCGATCGATCGCTGACCCTCTCCTGCGCCGTTCTCCTCCTGGCGCTCGCGCTGGTCTCCTGCGGGAAGCGGACGCCATCCGGCGTCGAGATCGTGCGCCTCGGCCACTTCCCGAACGTCACGCACGCGCACGGGCTGGTGGCGCACGCGCTCTCGAGGCGCGGCGAGGGAGTCTTCGAGAAGCACCTCGGCGAGAACGTCCGCGTCGAGTGGTACGTGTTCAACGCCGGGCCGACGGCCATGGAGTCCCTGCTCGCCGGCTCGCTGGATGCGACGTACGTGGGCCCCAATCCGGCCCTCAACGCGCACATCCGCACGGGCGGCGACGACGTCCGCGTCCTCGCCGGCGCGACGAACGGCGGATCGGCTCTCGTCGTGCGCAAGGGGCTTGGCATCAAGGGGCCGGAAGACTTCCGCGGGCGGAAGATCGCCACTCCGCAGTTCGCCAACACCCAGGATATATCGTGCCGCGCCTGGCTGACCGAGCACGGCCTCTCCGTGACTCAGACCGGCGGCGACGCCATGGTCATCCCGACCAGGAACCCCGACCAGCTCGCTCTCTTCCAGAAGGGCGATCTCGATGCCGTGTGGACCGTCGAGCCCTGGATCTCGAGGCTCGAGCTCGAAGCGGGCGGCGAGATCCTCCTCCTGGAAGAAGACGCAGTCACCACGCTGCTCGCTGCGAGCGCCGCACTTCTCTCGAAGCGGCCCGAGATCGCCCGCAAGCTCCTCGCCGCCCATCGGGAGCTCACGGCGTGGATTCTCTCCCACCCGGCGGAGGCCCGCGAGCTCGTCCGCTCCGAGATCCAAGCGGTCACCGGGCGCCCGATCGCCGCGGAGCTCGTCGAGCGCTGCTGGCCGCGGCTCAAGATCACGGATGAGATCCGGCTGGACGGATTTCTAGAGTTCGCCGAGAGGGCTCGAGCCGCCGGCTTCCTCGATGGCTCGCCCGATCTCTCGCGCCTGATCCACAAGCCATGACCGAGGTATCCCAGGAGCTCGCGCCCGTCAGCCCATCCAAGCTCACGGTCCGCGGCGTGTCGAAGTCCTTCCCCGGGAGGAGCGGCACTGTCCTCGCCCTGGACGAGGTCGATCTGGAGGTCAGCGAGGGGGAGTTCGTCTGCATCCTCGGCGCCAGCGGCTGCGGCAAGTCGACGCTGCTCTCTCTCGTTGCTGGTCTGGACGCGGCGGACAAGGGCGAGATCCTCACGGACGGCCGCCCGGTCGTCGGCCCCGGGCGCGACCGCATGGTCATGTTCCAGGACGCGGCTCTCTTTCCGTGGCGCACCGCCATGGGCAACGTGCTCTTCGGACTGGAGCTCAAGCCCAACCTGGACAGGGCCGCCCGGCGCGAGGTCGCCACGTACTATCTGGGTCTCGTGGGGCTCTCCAGGTTTGCGGGAGCCTCGATTCACGAGCTGAGCGGCGGGATGCGGCAGCGCGTCGCCCTGGCGCGCGCTCTGGCTCCGAATCCCTCGGTTCTCCTCATGGACGAGCCGTTCGCCGCGCTCGATGCCATGACGCGCGAGAAGCTCTACGGCGACCTGCAGGAGATCTGGCGCAAGCGGCGCAAGACGATCGTGTTCGTCACGCACAACGTGCGCGAGGCGTGCGTCCTCGCCGACCGCGTCGTCCTGATGACGCCTCATCCGGGGCGGATGCGCTCGAGCTTCGACATCGAGCTGCCTCGACCGAGGGACATCAACGCGGAGAACATCGCGGCGCTCGCCAGACGGATCAGCAAGAAACTGGAGGCCATGGGGGGCGAGGGCTCGACATGAAGCGCGCACTCACGTTTCTCGCTTTCGTGGCGGTCATCGGCATCCTCTGGGAGTCTCTCGTCGCGCTCGGCGCGTGGCGCGAGGTGCTTCTGCCGCGGCCGTCGAGCATCCTTCGCTATCTGGCCCATGCTTTCCTCGACGGATCGCTCGCCGAGGCGGCGATCGTGACCGCGCGAAGGCTCTTCATGGGCTACGCGATCGGCATCGCGACCGGCCTCCCCCTGGGGCTTCTGACCTCCAGATTCGCGATCGCGCGCGACTCCATCGGCGTCGTCGCCCTCGGCCTCCAGACCCTCCCGAGCGTCTGCTGGGTGCCCATCGCGCTCCTCTGGTTCGGGCAGACGGAGGCCGCGATGCTGTTCGTCGTCGTGATGGGCACGACTTGGTCGATCCTGCTCGCGACGGAGGCCGGCGTGCGCAGCTTGCCCCCGGTCTACCTCCGCGCCGCGCGAACGATGGGGTCGAAGGGGCTGCACACGATGTTCAGGGTCCTCCTGCCCGCCGCGCTCCCGGCCATCGTCTCCGGTCTCAAGCAGGGCTGGGCCTTCGCGTGGCGCTCCCTGATGGCCGCGGAGATCTTCGTCACGATCCTGACGGGCTTCGGCCTGGGGCACCTCCTCCACTACGGCCGCGAGCTGCACGCCATGGATCAGGTCCTCGGGGTCATGGCGATGATCGTGGCCGTCGGCCTCCTGGCGGAGCAGGCCCTCTTCGGGCCGCTCGAGCGCTGGCTCCGGGTGCGCTGGGGGCTGCTCGGATAGTCCGGCGCCCGCAGCGCAGTGCCGTCAAGAACCTGGCTTTCAGGGGAGGACGGTGATGTCCTCCTCCGTGTCGGCGTTACCCGCCGGCGCGTACTCATACCCGGTGGCCGAGATGCCCGTCACCGTGAACGTGAAGAAATCGCCGCTCCCGACCTTGATGGGCACCGACTGGATCACGGCCACGCCGCTCTCGTCGGTCACACCGCTCGTGCCCTGGACGAGAGGCGCATCGTTCAGGAGCCAGTCGCCGGTGACAGTCGCCCCGGCGATCGCCGGGCTCACGGTCACCCGGGCCTCGCCCTTGGTGTTCCTGCCGGCCGGGACGAGAAACATCGCGATGTCCGCGACGCTGATCGCCTGCGCCCCGCCGGTCACCGTGATCGTCACCGTCGCGGTGTTGCTGTCC
>JAFGKN010000307.1 GCA_016928605.1 Planctomycetota bacterium
CACGAGACGCCGGGCGGCATCGAGGATCTCGATCCTGCCCGAGAAGCAGCCGAAGAAGAGGAGCCCCGGTGGCGGCGGGAGGAGCGGCCGGCGCTTCATGGCGCCCTCTAGTTCTCGGACGCGGAACCTCTCCGGGCTGGCGGGGAGGCGGGATCGAGCATGGCCTCGAGCCGGATGCCGAGGCGTCCGGCCCGTTCGACCGCTCGTCCCTTGCCGACCGGCACCCCGTCCACCTCGAGGAGCAGGAAGCGGTCCGGGCGGTCCGCGAAGGAAATCGAAGCCCCAGGGCGCAGATCCAGGATCTCCTGGAGAGACAGGGAAGTCTCCGCCAGCTCGACGGAGACCTCGACCTCGATGTCGGTGACCGCCTTCAGCGGTGGGGTTCGCTTCATGCACTTTCCTCGGAGGTTTCGCCAGGTACCAGGCGGCCGGAGAGCCGGCGCCGCGACCGGTGAGCGCCGTGGCCCGGGCCGCTGCATGCCCGCCGGCGAGCGCAGGGCCGGTGAACGGGCTCCAAGGAGTATATCGGGCGATCGTTCTCAGAACCTTTGCCGGTTTTCCGGACCTGCACCCCGGAGCGCTGAGAGGGCGGCTGCCTGCGCGGAGGCAGTTGATCTCCTAGCGCGCAGAGCCATAGAATCTCCTATCCGCCGTGCAGCGCGGCGCAGGGCTGCGGAGATGCGGCCAGCCGCCTCGAGCTTCCCCTGGGGAAGCGGCCCGCCGGCCGGAGCGCGCGGCTCACCCTGCCTTCAGCCCCGGCGCCATCCTGCCGATGAGGCTGCGAGGCCCCGTCGAGCGGCGGGGCGGTGCCCCTCCGCGGCGGCTGCACGCACCAGCATCGACAACCCGCAGAACGAGACCAGAACCATGGACGTGACGGATGAGCTGGTCGCCAAGATCGCCCGCCTTTCCCGGCTGGCTCTCGGCGAGGAGGAGTCCGCGGAGATGAAGGAGCATTTCCGGAAGGTCCTCGGCTTCGTGTCCGAGCTCGAGAGCCTCGACCTGGAAGGAGTCGCGCCGTCGCTCTTCGCGCTCGACGCCTCCAACGTCCAGCGCGAGGATGAGCCGGCGCCCTCCCTGCCCGCCGGCGCAGCCCTGGCCAACGCGCCCGCGGCGCATCCGCCGTTCTTCCTCGTCCCGCGCATCGTGGGGGATGCCGGCGAGCCGGAGATGTCGCCGTGAGGACCTCTGTCATGGAGATCCGCGACCGCATCCGGCGCGGAGAGATGTCGGCCCTGGAGGCGGTCGATGAGGCCCTCCGGCAGCTGGATGTCGTGAATCCCCGGCTCCAGGCCGCGCTCCAGATCTTCCCCGACGGGGCCCGCACAGCCGCGGCGGCGATCGATCGCCGCCTGGCCGCGGGCGAGGACGCCGGCCCCCTCGCCGGAGTCCCCTTCACCGTCAAGGACAACTTCTGCACGCTGGAGGGGCACACGACGGCCGGCAGCCGCATCCTCGAGAGCTTCGCGTCGCCTTACGACGCCACGGCGGTTCGCAAGCTCAAGGAGGCCGGCGCCGTCTGCGTGGCCAAGACGAACCTCGACGAGTTCGGCATGGGCTCCTCGACCGAGAACTCGGCCTTTCACGTCACGCGCAATCCCTGGAAGACGACACACGTGCCGGGGGGATCCAGCGGAGGAGCGGCGGCTCTCGCGGTCTCGACGGGCGGCATGATCCACCTCGGCTCGGACACGGGAGGCTCCATCCGGCAGCCGTCCGCCTGCTGCGGGGCGAGCGGTCTCAAGCCGACCTACGGCCGCGTGTCGCGCTACGGGCTGGTCGCCTTCGCGAGCAGTCTCGACCAGATCGGTCCGATCCAGTCCTCGGCGCTCGACTGTGCGCTGGTGCTCGAGACGATCGCCGGCGCCGATCCGATGGACTCCACGAGCCGCGACCTGCCGGTCCCCCGGTACGCGGACGAGGCTCAGCAGGATATCCGCGGACTGCGGCTGGGGGTGCCCGCCGAGTACTTTCCCGAGGGCATCGAGGCGGAGGTCGAGGAGAAGGTCCGGGCGGCGATCGAGGTCTTCCGCGAGATGGGAGCCGAGGTGCGCGATGTCTCGCTGCCCCACACGCGCTACGCGAACCCGGCGTACGTCCTCGTCTCGGCCGCCGAGGCGAGCTCCAATCTCGCCCGCTACGACGGCGTGCACTACGGCCGCCGCAGCGTCTCGGCGAGCGGCCTCGTCGACATGTACTGCCGCTCGCGCGGCGAGGGCTTCGGCGCGGAGGTGAAGAGGCGCATCCTGATCGGCACCTTCGTCCTGAGCTCCGGTTACTACGACGCCTACTACCTCACGGCCCTCAGGGTGCGCAACCTCATCCGGCAGGACTTCGAGAAGGTGTACCGGGAGGTCGACGCCGTGGTCTGTCCGACCTCGCCGGTGCCCGCCTTTCCGCTGGGTGATCGCATCGACGATCCGCTGAAGCTTTACGCGGTGGACGTCCTGACGGTCCCCGCGAATCTCGCGTCGCTGCCGGGCATGTCGATCCCGTGCGGATTCACCTCGGAGGCCCTTCCCGTGGGGCTTCAGATCTACGGCCGGCCGATGCAGGACGAGATCGTCCTGCGGCTGGCCTGCGCCTACCAGGCGCGCACCGACCACCACTTGCGGGCTCCGCCGGTCTGCGGCTGGCGCGGCGGCGAGGAGGGCGGATGAGCGCGGCTGCCGCAGGGCGCGATCCCCTCGAGAGCACGCGCTTCGAGGCCGTCATCGGGCTGGAGGTGCACGTGCAGCTCCTGACGCGCACGAAGATGTTCTGCCGCTGCGAGGCGCGGTTCGGGACGGAGGCGAACGCCCTCACCTGTCCCGTCTGCCTCGGCCTGCCCGGATCGCTGCCCTGCATCAACCGCCGGGCCGTCGAGAGCACGGTGCGCGTCGGTCTCGCCTTCGGCTCGGAGATCCCGCTGCTCACGAAGTTCGACCGCAAGAGCTACTTCTATCCGGATCTGCCGAAGGGATACCAGATCTCGCAGAAGGACGATCCCATCTGCAAGGGCGGCAGGGTGGAGTTCTTCGTCGATGGAGAGATCCGCGTCGCGCGCCTGGTGCGGATCCACCTCGAGGAGGACGCGGGGAAGAACATCCATGTCGAGGGCCGCCCCGAGAGCTGGGTCGATCTGAACCGCGCCGGCACTCCGCTCATGGAGGTCGTCTCCGAGCCGGATCTCCGGACTCCGCGGGAGGCGGGGGATTACATGCGGATGCTGCGGCAGGTGATGCTCTACCTCGGCGTCTCGGACTGCAACATGGAGGAGGGGTCGCTTCGCTGCGACTGCAACGTCTCGACGCGCCTGAGGGGGGCGAGCCACCTCGAGACGCGCACCGAGATCAAGAACCTCAACTCCTTCCTGAACGTCGAGAAGGCGCTCGAGCACGAGATCGCTCGCCAGATCCGGCTCCGGGAGACCGGCCGGGAAGCGGAGATCGTCCAGGAGACCCGGCTCTACGATCCCGATCGCGGAGAGACGCGGTCGATGCGCGGCAAGGAGGAGGCTCACGACTACCGCTACTTCCCGGAGCCTGACCTGGCGCCTCTCGTGTTCTCGCCGGAATGGATCGATGGGCTGCGCGCGACCCTGCCCGAGCTGCCGCTCGTCCGCCTCGGGCGATTCCAGGAGGATCTCGGTCTCTCCGCGTATCACGCGGACCAGCTCGTCCGGGACAAGGAGATCGCCGATTACTTCGAGCGCTGCGTGGAGAGCTACCGCCAGCCGCAGTCCGTCGGCAACTGGGTCCTGAACGCCCTGCGCGAGGAGCTGCGCAGCCGGGGTGTGGGCATCGAGGACATCGGCGTCGCGCCGGAGAGGTTCGCCGAGCTGGTGCGGGCGGTCGACGACGGAGCGGTGAGCACGCAGAAGGCTCGCGATGTCCTCCGGGCGATGGCCGACAGCGGGCGGCCGGCCGCCGAGCTCATCCGGGAGATGGGCGTCGAGCAGATCAGCGATGACTCGTTCCTGCGCGGGGTGGTCCAGGACGTGATCGCGGCGCATCCTGGGCCGGTCGAGGACGTCCGCAGGGGCAAGAGGAACTCGATCAACTTCCTCGTCGGTCAGGTCATGCGCAGGACGAAGGGACAGGCCAACCCGGCCATGGCGATGAGCCTGATCGACGAGCTCATCGGGAGCCCTCCGGCGGAGTGACCGGAGCCGGCGCGCGGAGGCAGGACTCCAGGTAGCGCCGCGCCCGGTTGATCGCCTCGGTCACCTCGCGGGCCGTCGGCAGGATGGGGATGCCCCGCGGCACCGGGTGCATGAAGATCTCCGTCCAGCCGCGGTACTCGATGTCGCCGAGCGCGGCGAGGATCGGCCCGAAGTCCAGCGGGCCGCGGCCGGGCATCTGGAGCAGCTCATCTTCCTTCGGCAGCTTCTGGTGGCAGCCTTTCCCGTGCTGCCAGGCGTAGAAGTGGAGGAGACGGGGCGCAGCGTCGCGGACCAGGCGACCGATCAGGGCGCTGTCCTGCTCGAGGTGATAGGGCGCGAGCGCGATGCCGAGCCGCTTCGAAGGGGAGAGCTCCGCAAGCCAGCGGATGGAGTCCGGCTCGTGGATCAGCGCACTCGCGTGATTCTCGATGGCGATGGCAACTCGCTGCGCCTCCGCGACCTCGATGTGGGGCTTCATCGCCTCGACGAACTTCACGATCTCGGCCTTGAGCTCGCTTCCCTTCAGGCCCGCCGGTCCCCGGGAGCCGGTCACGACGAGGCTCGCTCCCAGCTCGCTAGCCACGAGCAGCTCTTCGCGGAGCCGCAGAGGACCCAGGTCGTAGCGGGTGATGATGCCCAGGCGCGCGGCGTGCTTCGCGAGGAGCGCGGCGAACTCCGCGTGGCCCATCGCCTCCACCTGCTCGCGCTGGTCGCCGTGGACCGCCGGCCAGATGTCGATGTGCGCCGCGCCGGTGCGGGCGACCTCCGGCAGCACCTCCTCCAGCCTCATCTTTCCGTACATGCAGGAAGCGAGGATGGTGCGGAGGCGGAAGACCTCCGGCCGTGCCGCGGAGGCCTCCGCGGCGCGAGGCAGGCCGACGCATGCGGCTCCCGCCGCAGCGATGCGGCGGCAGGCATCGCGCCGGCTGATCGGCCTCGTGGTTCTCATCGGCAAGCGAAAGCTACCTGTCAGGACAGGGGTGGAGTCGGATTTCCGGAGGTTTCCCTCCGGGCGGCAGTATAGCACCGCCCCGCGCGCAGAGACACCGCAGATGCTCTCCTGCGCATTGTCCCATCCGGGCCGGAGCGTCCGTCCTTCAGCGCATGCGCGCTCATGGCGGAAAAAGGCCGGGCTCCCAGCCGGAGAGGGGGGGGAGCCCGGCGGATCGTATGGACCGAGGTCGGAGAGTTCAGAGAGGTTCAGTTCACCCCTGCGGGCTCGAGGAGCGTGAGATCCTCGTAGGTCTCCCAGAGCTCCTTGACCTCCCGCATCTGCTCCAGGGCGCTGCGCTCGATCTGGCGGATCCTCTCGCGAGAGAGATGCATCTGGGCGCCGATTTCCTCCAGCGTCTGCCGGTGGTTGCCGTCCAGTCCGAAGCGCCGCGACACGACATCTCTCTCTGCGTCGCTCAGCCGCGCCAGCGCCTTGTGGACAGCCCGGGGTATGTCTTCGGTCTGGAGGGAAGGCGAGACGCCGACGGCGCGGGGATCCGTCACCTCGTACGTGCTGTCGTCTTCCTCGGCCGACATCGAGGAGAACATCACCATGTTGGATCGCAGCTTGTGGATCCGCTCGAGCTGCTCGTCCGTTAGCTTGCGGTGGCGGCGATAGCGCTTCTCATGGAGAGCCTGGGGCAGCCGGATCAGGGAAGACTTGTCGATGAGAGCCTTGCGGATCGACTGGCGGATCCAGTGCGTCGCGTAGGTCGAGAACCGCAGGTTCCGCTCGGGATCGAAGCGGAAGACCGCCTTGCTGAGGCCGAGGAAGCCTTCCTGGAAGAGATCGCTCTCGTACATGCCCTTCGCCGGGAAGCGGAAGACCTCCCTCAGCACGAGGCGGAGATTGGGCATCACGAGCCGGTCCCTCTCTCGGTCGATCGCGAAGACGATCCGCCGGAGAAGACGCTGCACCTTGGCGAAGCGGCGGTGGCGCCAGAGCTCCCTGTCCGGGAGGCTCGACTCGGAGACCTCCTTGCCCCACTGGTAGAGCGTCTCGGGGTCGAGGGGGTACTTGAGCAGGATCTCGACCGCCTTCTCGTAGGTGCGGACCGCCGACTCCGGGCTGCGGGTCGCCTGCCCCTCGGCGCGAGCCAGGGCCCTGCGAGCGGCCGCGAGGTCCTTCTCCATGTCGTCCCGCAGGGCGTGCCACGGAAAGAACGCGTGGACGTCGTTCGTCACCTCCTCCATGCGGCGGAGGAACCGGACGAACCCCACGGGATGGCGGGGGAGGATCTGCCCCAGGCGGATCATGCAGAGCCCGATCCTCCGGGCCCCCGCGAGCTCCTCCTTGTGCGTCAGGAGCTTCTTCACCGGGATCTCCAGCTCGGACCGGAAGAGGTCGCGAGCTCCTCGGTGCAGCGGCGCCCTCGACGGGGCACTGGGTCTCACCCCCGCGGGGATATCGCCGAAGTTCTTTTTGTTCAAGGTGTTAGATTTCATGCTGGACTCCCGATGCGAGGCCGGCCGGCTCGAACTCCCTGATCCTGGTGCGCCGGCCTCAGGACCGCTGGTGGCTGGGCGATAAAAACCTACACCTTAGTAATGATGAAAAGGGCCCCAAAGGTTCCCGGCTCGCCGGGAATTCCCTCGGCGGCAGCGGGAATCTGCGGCGGGACGAGGCCCGCCGCTCCGGCCGAAGGCCGGCAGCGGGGGAGGCGCGGGGCGGGAGGGCGTGGGGCACCGTGCTGGTCGGAGCGGCTCCGAGCAGGCGGGGAGGGCGGCCGGCGCCGCATGCCCGGCGACACCAGAAGCCCTGGGATCCAGGACACTCGCTTCCGATGCGCGGGAGGGCAGGCGCGCCGCTGCGGCGCCGCCTGCCTCCAAGACTGCGGGCGTGTGATGAGCGCCGCGGGGCGTCTCGCCCGCGCGTCGATCACTCCAGCGAGGTCGAGTCGGCGGCGGGCTCGACGGCGACCCGCTCGAACTCCTTCCAGTACTCCTCGGGCATGTCGAGGGCGATCTTCAGGGCGCCGTTCGATCCGGCGTACTGCGGCTCCTCGACCATCGTGACGCGGCCGCCGCCATACTCGCCGAGCGCCTCCTCGATCGCGAGGCCGAGGCCGACGATCTGGCTGCCTCCGCCGCCCACGAGCACGTTGTTGCGCATCTTGTGCTGGAACTCGGGATCGTAGCTCGCGATCAGGTCCTGCAGCGCTGCGACCGTCGGCGGGACGATCGAGTAGCAAGCCTCGTAGACGAGGTCTGTGATGTCGAACTCCTGGGGCTTTCCCTTCACGGGCATCGTGCAGCGCGCACGGTCCATGTTCCGCGTCACGGAGGAGTACTTCTCCTTGAAGGAGCGGACCATGTTGATCGAGAACTGCGCCTCCGGGTACTTCTCCCGGATGAGCTCCGCCAGCTTCTCGTCGATCGTGTCGCCGGCGACCTCGTGTGTCCTCTGGTCTTCGGCGCTCGGCATCGTGCCGTGGACGCGGCAGAGATCGGTCGTCCCGGCACCGATGTCCACGACGAGCGTGTCGTCGAGGAAATCGAGCCCATAGGCGACCGCGAAGGGCTCGGAGCAGATGATGACGCTGTCGAC
>JAFGKN010000308.1 GCA_016928605.1 Planctomycetota bacterium
GCGACGCCGCCGGCGGCGAAGTTGGGCACCGGAAGCCGGCCGGTCTCGGCCACCTGACAGACCAGCTCGTAGGGAGCTCCGAGCTCCTTCGCGCTGTGCATACGCTCCTCGGGGGGCAAGGTCGTCAGCGCGCGGATCTCGCCGCCGATCCGCCGCAGATGGCGGACGGCCTCGACGACGTTTCCCGTGCCGGCCTCGCCCTTCGTCCGGATCATCGCCGCGCCCTCGCCGATCCGCCGCAGGGCTTCTCCGAGATTCCTCGCCCCGCAGACGAAGGGGACGGTGAACGGGTGCTTGTCGATGTGATGCTCCTCGTCGGCGGGCGTCAACACCTCGCTCTCGTCGACGTAGTCGACCTTGAGCGCCTCGAGGATCCGGGCCTCCATGAAGTGGCCGATGCGGGCCTTCGCCATGACGGGGATCGTCACGGCCTCCTGGATCTCGCGGATGCGCGCGGCGGGAGCCATCCGGGCGACGCCCCCCTCGCGGCGGATGTCCGCCGGGACGCGTTCGAGCGCCATCACGGCCACCGCTCCCGCGGCCTCGGCGATGCGCGCCTGCTCTGCAGTCGTGACGTCCATGATGACGCCGCCGACGAGCATGCGAGCCAGACCGACCTTTTCTTCCCAGTTCTTCATGGCTTGACCTTCTCGAAGGGAGTTCTTGGAAGCATCGGTGATGATAGGCCCACATTTTGGGTTTTTCCGGGATTTTTGCAACGGGGGGTTCCGGCGTGCGGGCTGGGCTCACATCTCGGTGCGGAGCTGCCGGGTCATCAGGTCGACGACCGCCTCGCGGGGCGGCTTCCCCTCGAAGAGGACGGCGTGCACCTCGGCCGTGATCGGCAGCTCCACCCCCAGCCTGGCGGCGAGGTGATGGAGGCTGCGCGTGGTCTCCACGCCCTCGGCGACGGTGCTCGCGGAGGCGAGGATGTCGCCGAGAGACTCGCCGGCGGCGATCCGGAGGCCGACGGCACGGTTGCGTGAATGGCGGCTCGTGCAGGTGGCGATCAGGTCGCCGATGCCGCTCAGGCCGGCGAAGGTCTCCAGCTCGGCGCCCAGGGCCGCTCCCAGGCGCGTCATCTCGCGCGCTCCGCGGCAGAGGAGAGCCGCCCGCGCGTTGTCCCCGAACCCCAGGCCGTCCGAGATGCCGGCGGCGAGGGCGATGACGTTCTTGGTCGCGCCGGCGATCTCGATGCCGAGCGGATCGCGGCTCGTGTAGACGCGGAACGCTGCCGTCGTCAGGAGCGCCTGGATCTCGGCGGACAGCTCGGGGTCGTCGCTCGAGACGACGACGGCGGCCGGAAGCCCGCGGCCCACCTCCTCCGCGTGGCTGGGACCGCTGAGCACCGCCACGCGGCTTCGAGGCAGGAGCTCCCGGAGGATGCGCGAGGGGAGCTGGAGCGTGGTGCGCTCGAAGCCCTTCGAGCAGGAGATGTACGCCGCCTCCTGCGGGAGGTGCGGGCGGAGCCGCTCGATCGTCGAGCGCAGGAACTGCGTGGGGACCACCGAGACGACGAGGCGCGCGCCGGGGGCGATCTCCGATATGTCCGACGAGAACCGGATCTCTCCGGGCAGCGCGATGCCCGGCAGGTACTTCCGATTCTCGCGGTGGAGCAGTATGTCGCGGGTTTCCTCCGCATCGAAGCCCCACACGGAGACGCGGTGGCCCCCCGAGTGGAGGGTGATGGCGACGGCGGTTCCGAATCCTCCGTTGCCCAGGACGAGGATGGGGGCGGTGTCAGCTGTCATCACTCGCGTTCTCTCCCGGAGGTCTCGCCCTCCTCCGGCGGATCCGGCGCTCTCTCGCCGGAGGGCCCGGCGAGGGGGGACGGGCGCCGGAAGCCGAGCTCGCGGCCGGCGAGGAGGCGCGCGATGTTCGAGCGATGCCGGCCGATGACCAGGAGCGCCAGAGCCAGCGAGACGATGAGCAGAGCGAGGTGCTCCTCGAGGATCGTGGCGCGGTGGCTCAGCCAGACGGCCACCGGCAGGCAGAGCGCGGCTGCGATCGATGCCACCGAGACCACCCGGCCGGCGAGGAAGAACGTCGCCGTCCAGACGATACCAGCCGCCAGCGAGGCGATCCAGGCCAGGGCGGCCATCGCGCCGAACGTCGTGGCGACGCCTTTTCCACCGCGGAACTTGAGGTACAGAGGGAAGATGTGACCGACGACGGCCGCCGCTCCGCACGCCACCGCGAGGACGGATCGCTGGCCATCGCTCGCCTCGAGAGGCAGCAGACGGGCGGCGAACACGGCGCCGAGGCCCTTCGCGAAGTCGAGCAGGAAGGCGGCGGCGGCCCAGCGCCGGCCGAGGACGCGGCCGAGATTCGTCGCGCCGATGTTGCCGCTGCCGGTGCGGCGGATGTCGACGCCGCGGCTCAGGCCCAGCAGCAGCCCGAACGGGAGGCTGCCCAGCAGGTAGGATCCCAGGACGAGGATGGTCGCCATCGACCAGAACATCGCTGCCTCTACCTCGGGTCTCCGGAGCCGATGCGGGCGTTTTTCGAGCGGCCGCTGCGGCGGGGGGTTGCCAAAACCGCGAGACGCATTATAGTATTGCTTCGAGCTGTCTTGCCAGACGCAATCCGGGCCGGCTTCCAGGGGTCCTGAGGAAGCCGGTGCGGCGGATGAGCGGACCGAGGCGCTCCGGCGCCGGCGGGCTCATCCGGCAGACCTTTTGGTGATCCCTGCGCGGGGATCTCTTCGATCCGCGTCTTGACGCGGGCCGGGGAGAGAGGGAACGTTATGCGGACCTCGGGCGATCCGCCCGGAGGTAGGGCTTCTCTCGCTCGTTCACCCAAGGGGAGGTCACCAAGACCCATGTTAGGACCGAAAGCAACTCCCGCGGATGTTCTCCGTTTCGCCAAGGAGAAGGGAGTCGAGATCGTCGACTTCCGCTTCATGGATTTCCCCGGCCTCTGGCAGCACACGTCCGCGCCGATCCGCGTGCTGGACGAGTCCTCGTTCGAGGACGGGTTCGGCTTCGACGGCTCGAGCATCCGCGGCTGGCAGGGCATCCACGAGAGCGACATGCTCCTCCTGCCGGATCCCACGACGGCCTTCCTCGATCCCTTCTGCAGCATCCCCACGCTCGTCCTGCTGAGCAACATCCAGGACCCGATCACCCGCGAGGACTACTCGCGCGATCCGCGCAATGTCTGCCGCAAGGCGGTCGAGTACGTCAAGTCGACGGGCATCGCCGACCTGGCGTGCTTCGGGCCGGAGGCCGAGTTCTTCGTCTTCGACGAGATCCGGTACTCCGAGGCGCAGAACCACGCGTCGTACATGATCGACTCGCGGGAGGGCTTCTGGAACACCGGAGCGGAGGAGAAGCCGAACCTCGGCTACAAGGTGCGCTACAAGGAGGGGTACTTCCCGTGCCCGCCGATCGACACCATGCAGGACCTCCGGAGCGAGATGGTGCTCACGATGCAGGACGTGGGGCTGGAGGTCGAGGCGCACCACCACGAGGTGGCGACGGCCGGCCAGGCCGAGATCGACCTCAAGTTTCAGCCGATCCTGACTATGGCGGACCACCTGACGATCTACAAGTACATCGTGAAGAACGTGGCCCGCAAGCACGGCAAGGCGGCGACCTTCATGCCCAAGCCCGTCTTCATGGACAACGGCAGCGGCATGCACGTCCACTTCTCCCTCTGGCGGGGGGACAAGCCCCTGTTCGCGGGGGACAAGTACGCGGGGTTGAGCGACACTGCCCTCTACGCGATCGGCGGGCTCCTGGCTCACGCGAGCGCTCTGGTGGCACTGACCAACCCGACGACGAACTCCTACCGGAGGCTCGTGCCCGGCTTCGAGGCGCCGAACCGCCTGGCCTACTCGAGCCGCAACCGCAGCGCGGCGATCCGCATCCCGATGTACTCGCCGAGCCCCAAGGCGAAGCGGCTCGAGTTCCGCTGCCCCGATCCGACCTGCAACCCGTACCTCGCGTTCTCGGCCATCCTGATGGCGGCTCTCGACGGCATCCAGAACAAGATCGAGCCTGGCGATCCGCTGGACAAGGACATCTACGATCTGCCGCCGGAGGAGGAGCGCAAGGTTCCGCTGACGCCCGGAAGCCTCGAGGAGGCGCTGGCCTGCCTGGAGAGGGATCACCAGTTCCTCCTCAAGGGGGATGTCTTCACCGCGGACGTGATCAAGACCTGGATCCAGTACAAGCGGATCCGGGAGGTCTCCGCGGTCCGCGTCCGGCCGCATCCGCACGAGTTCGCGCTCTACTTCGACGCGTGACGCGCTCGCGGATTATCAGACCGCGCGGCCCCCTCCAGTGGCCGATCCGGCCCGGTCGAGGTATCTATGAGTATCTGTTGCGAATCGATCGCCGGCTTGCGGGCGCGATAGCGGATCAGCTGCCGCTGCGCACCTTTCTGTTCGTTCAGTGGTATCCTTCAGCGCGGTAGGCCGTATCCGCGGGCATCCGCAACAGATACCGATCAGCAGCGGTCGGCCCGAGCGTGCGCCGGGCCCTCCGCCGGACGAGGCTCCGGCGGAGGCGCGGACGTGCTCGTGGTCCGGATCGCAGCCGCCCATCGACCGCGGCCGCACGCTCCCAGGCCGCGGCCGCCCGCTTCCAAGGCTGCGGGCGGCCGCTCGCGCCGGGAGCCGGTTCGCGAGGCTACGACGGAGGAAGCCCCTTGAGCGACGATCATCGTCTCACACCGCAGAGGCCGCTTCTCTCGCCGGCTCGCTGGGTCCTGCTGGCGGTCGCCGGCGGAGCGGGGATCTACCTCGCGACGTGGATCGGTCCGCTCTCCTTCTACTTCAGCTTCCAGAAGAAGGTGCTGGCCGACGGCGCCAGAGATGTCAACCGGCCGGTCGTCTGGCACATCCCTCGCGAGGTCGCATATCGCGAGACGCGCGGCTGGTCCTACGCCCGCGCGGAAGACGGCAGCGGCTTTCCCGTGCCGCCCTGCGGCCAGGGAGACGCCGCGCCCCGCGTGGAGTCAGACGGCGGCCTTCACCTCGTGCACCTCGAGGAGGCGACGCTGCGCTGCCAGAGATTCCCGCGAGGCTTCCTGGTCTATCTCTTCCTCAAGGAGCTCGAGCACCTCGGCGGCCGCGACGACCGCCGGCTCTCCGACAGCCTGATCCTCCATGAGCTCCTCGGCGAGGTGCCCGGGCGCTATGAGTTCACCTGGTCGGCGCGGGACCGCTCGACCTACGCCGCGCGGATCCTCTCGAAGATGCTTCTGTTCGAGAGCCGGCCGGCCACTCGCCTGGAAGCCTCCACCCGCCTCGATCCTCTGCGCACGGCGGTCCTCGTCGAGTTCGAC
>JAFGKN010000309.1 GCA_016928605.1 Planctomycetota bacterium
GGCCGCGTGAAGTTGAAGAGGCAGTTGACGGCGAACCGGGCGGCGGGCTCGTCCTCGCGCACGACGCGCTGGTAGTGCGCGCCGCTGGCCGGTGCCGCCGCGAGCGGGATCTTCCTGCCAGCATCAGGCGAGCTGGGCAGGGCGTGGCACTGCTGGCAGCGCCTCGCGACGACATCGTAGGCGGCGGGAAGCAGGCCGCCGGCGGGGACCGTGCTCGTCCCCAGCGCCGCGTAGGTGCCCGCGTAGACGGCCCCGGTCTCGAGCCAGAGGCGGATCAGCCGCCGCTCGGCCTCGGGCAGCTCGACCTCGTGGTGGCTGCCGTCGATCTTCTGCATCAGCCGGCTGGCGGAGCTTCCGATGCTGCGCGGAGGCCGGTTGCCGTAGGCGTTTCGGCCATCGGCGATCTGGCCGCGCATCAGCAGAGTCCAGTAGCTGTGGGAGAAGTGGAGCCCGCGGTCGCCGCTGAGGACCACGTCGCCCTCGCTCCGGTCGAAGTCGTGGCACGGGACGCAGCGGCGGTCGAGAACCGGCTGGACGTCGCGGGGAAAGTCGATCACCTCCGGGACTCCATCGATCGGCTCGATGCGGCTCGGCGGCCTGCGGAGGGCGAGCAGCACGTGGTCTCGGCCGGCCTCCGGCGTCAGGATCCGGTCCTCATGGCAGCCGACACAGCTCGTGACCTCGCCCGGCATCACGCTGACGAAGCTCTGCATCCGCTTGACGGCGAGATCGTCCTCGTCGAGCGCGACGAAGAAGACTGGGCGGTGGGCGGGGAGCTCGATCGCGGCCGATCCGTCCGGCTCGACCGGAACCGTCCCGAGGATGCGCTCCAGCGTGAACGTGCCGAGCCAGGAGACCAGATCCGGACCGCCGCTGAAGTTGACCGGCTTGGGGAGCGTCTCGATCACGAGGAGCTTGCGGATCTCCCCGCTCTCGACGCCGTCCATGTTGCGGCCCCTCCGCACGTTCTGGAGCAGGAGAATGCCCTTTTCGCTCGAGGGATCCGCGCGGTCGGGGATCAGCGGCTCGCGGCGGCGCGGCCGGAGCGGCCAGGGCTCGTTCACCTGCATTCGCCGCGCGCGGTCGGCGGCCGGCAGCGAGTGGATGACCTCGTGCCGGCCGGCGGATGCATCGACGAGCACCAGGTCCGGTCCCCGAGCCACGAGGTGCCACTCCTCGGAGAGCGGAAAGGCATCGCGGACGCGGCGGGGGGCGCCCTTCACCGCCCGGGCCTGCGGCTGGACGTCCGGGCCCGCGCGCGGGTCGACGATCGTCAGCTCGCCGGCGTGCTCGGTCATGCCGTGGCCGGGCGAGAAGATCACCGCCAGCTTGTCGGATTCCGGGATCGCCTTGGCGTCGATCATCACCGTCCCCGGATGCATGTTTCCGAAGAGGACCATCTGGCTGGTCCCGTCGGGATTCGCCGTCCAGAGATGATGGAAGGTCACCTGGTTGCGGTCGATGTACTCCCAGCGGGTGTAGAGGATGCGGCCGTCCGGCAGGACGGCGGGCGTGTTGTCCTGCTCTGGATTCGACGAGATCGGGCGCAGGTTGCCGCCGTCGCGGTCGGCCCGGTAGAGGACCGCGACCTGGGTGTGCCAGCAGCTCACCCAGCGGTGGCAGCGCGTGGAGCAGAAGACGATGTCGCCGCACGGGAGGTAGGTCGCCTCGATGTCGTCGTAAGGGCCATCGGTGATCTGCCGCAGGCCGGTGCCGTCGGAGCGGATCTCGTGGAGGTGGAAGTGCCGGGAGCCGCCGCGGCGGTAGGAGAAGAGGATCGTCCGCCCGTCGTAGTCGACGGTCACGTCCCGGACGGAGCCCCGCGGATCATCGATCAGCACCTCGGTCTCGCCGTTCCGGATGTTCAGCTTCACGAGGCGGCCGCCGTCGGGGCCGTACATCATCTTCTGCGGATCGGAGCTCCAGTAGCCGAAGTTGGCGTACCAGTGCGGATCGGTGCCGAATTCCCGCACCGCGAAGACGATCTCCTCCACGTCGGCGAGGGGGCCCGCGAGCGCCCGTTCCAGGAGGGCCCCGGCCGCCGGCGGCGGCTCCGCGGCGAGACCGCCGGCCGTGATCCCGAGCATCAGGGCGCAGATCAGAAGGGACGATATCCGTCTTGTGCTCGAGCGCATCGATCGACTCCTCCGCCGGATGGCGGCCTGCGAAGCGGAGGATCTCCGCACGCGCGAAGCCTCCGGGTCCTGCCGCGATTCTCATCGGCGCGGGGCTCTGCTTCAAGGCTTTCGACGGGAGTCGACGATTTTGTTCCGCCCCGTTCCACGCGCGGCGGTTCCTGATAGAATCTGCCGGGAAGACGGTGCTTGTCGAGTAGAACCCGCAACCGAGGATGAGAACATGCTCACACTGCGCAGGATCCTGTGCCTTCTCGCGCTCTCCGCTGCCGGCATCCCCTTCTCTCCGCGGCTGCCCGCGGGCGGCGGGGAGGTCCCGGCGCAAGGGATGCTCAACCCCTTCTTCACCTTCGACAACGGCCTGAGCGGAGAGGACCTCTCCACCCCGCGGGCGAGGGCCGCTCTGCTCGCGGATCTCGGGTACGCGGGCATCGCGTACGGCGGCTTCGGCCAGCTTCCGGAGCTCCTCGAGGCGCTCGACGAGCGCAGCCTCGAGCTGTTCTCCATCTACACGGGCGTCCAGCTCGACGGGGACGGGCCCCGGTACGATCCCGCGCTCGCCGGCGCGCTGAAGCTGCTGCGCGGCAGGCGCACGATCCTGTGGATCTACGTCCGCAGCGGCGAGCACCGCCC
>JAFGKN010000029.1 GCA_016928605.1 Planctomycetota bacterium
AGACAGCGCTCTCCGCCGCGGAGGATGATCCCGTCCGCGCCGCCCAGCTCCAAGGCGAGGCCCACGACTGCGAGATGCGAAGCGTCTGCGATCTCCACCATCGGGAAGTCCCCCTGCGACAGCTCGAAAACCCCGCTCTCCCGATCCGAGGGCGGCCAGACGTAGAGGATCAGCCGCTCGCGGTCGATGTACCACTCGCCGGGCTTGTCGATCTCGCAGAGGACGTTGATGGCGCGAAAGCGCTGGCCGGCGCGATAGCCGTAGTTGTGGTACGGCGGGCTCAGCACGATCTCCTGCCGGTCCGGATCGATCGAAGCCACGCGCTCGTAGGAATCGGCCCAGTCCCAGAACCAGTAGCCGTAGAGCCAGACGTCCGCCGCATCCTCCCAGCGCCGCAGGCGGTCGCTCGCGAATCTGAATCGGCCTTCCTTCGATCCGCGGATGCCGTGGATCTGGTGCGCATCCCCGCCCGTGACCTCCGTCACCTTCACGAACCCTTCGTCGGGCCAGCCGGCGAGCGGCAGCGCCTTGCCTCCGAAAAAGAGCTCGACCACCGGCCAGGTGCGGAAGCCGGCGCCGCTCGCGAAGCCTCCGAGCCGAAGCGGAGGGACTTCCTTCACGCCCGAGGCGCGGAGGTCCGCCTGGAGCACCTTCCCCCGCGCCTCCGCGGGCAGCCGCGCGAGAACCGCAGCATCCTCGACCGGCCGGAAGCCCTCGATCCGCACGCCCGCGCGCAGCCGCGGCCTCGCCCCCGGAGCCGCCCGGTAGACCACCGGAGCCGCCTCGGTGCCGCCGTCGCCCGAGTCGAGCCGCAGCGTCCGCTCCACGCGGTACTCGCCCCCGTGCACGGTGACCTGCGCTCCGCCCGGCGGCAGGACGCCGCGGCGCCGGATGGCGCGGATCTCGTCGCGGGCGCGCTGGAGCGTCGCGAAGGGGCGCTCCGCCGTGCCGGGCGCGCTGTCGGATCCGGAGGGCGCGACGTGCAGCTCCACCGCGGGAGACGGCAGCGCCGGCCGCTTCGCCCGGTGATCCGCCCGGTCGCGGAGAGGAAGCCCGGCGCGGGCCCGCTCGAGCTCGCGCCGGCACTCCTCGGCCTCGAGCCGCAGATGCGACGGGGCGCCGGGGACCGCGAGCACCTTCTCGATCTCGGCCGCCGCCTCCTCGGGTTGTCCCCGCGCCGCGAGCGATCGCGCGGCGCGCAGGTGCGCGATGCTCCTCGCCGCAGGAGAAGGGGCAGCCTCCGGCTCTCCGGCGAGCCCGCAAGGCGATGCCGCGACGAGCCCGGTGATGGACGACGCCAGCAGCAGGAGCATCGAGGGAATGCCGGCTTGCCTGCCGCCGCAGCGCGCGGCGCTCGATGTGAGCCGCCCTCCCCCAAGGCGTCTCGAGCGGCCGCGAGAGGCGCGTGCCTCTCTGCTCTGCGCCTGAAGCGGGGCGCACGATCCGCTGCCGTCTTCCGCGACATCGTCCTCGAGCCGGATTCGGCTCGTTCGCTCATCGATCATGCTCGACCTCCTTGTCTTCCTGAATGCTCGGTGTGGATTCTACCCTCAAGAGCCCCGATGCTTCAGCCTCTTCGAGGGCCTCCTGGCTTCGCGGCAACGCTTCGCGAGGCGCTTTCTGCTTGCCCTCGCGAGGGCCCTTCCCTCATCGTCTATGACTGTTCGGCAACGTCGAGCCGAGCGCCGGCGGCCCGAGCGCCGTGGGCAGCCCGGCGCCGGCAGCCACGCCGGCGGTGCCATGTCTCGCGACGCTTGGCGCGCCGCAACGATTCCAGTAAGACGAGATCCAGAGACACCGCTACCGAGCCATGACATCATCCGCCGATCCGGGGGCCTCTCCCGGCGAAGGGGACCGTCGAAGGCAGCGACCGCCGCCAGACGCGCGGGAGCCCATCGATCCGGCCGGCATCACGGAGGAGGACCTCCTCGACACGCGCATCTGCGACCTCGCTCTCTCGATCGAGGGCAGCTGGATCGAGCCCAGGATCCAGGCGCTCCGCGCCGAGCTCAAGCAGAGCGCTCTGCACTTCCGCCCCCACTTCTGGTTGTCGTCGGACTGGTTCACCCCCGACGGGATCCCGGGCGTCGCCATCCCCTTCTACCTCGCTCACCCGCGCTTGATGCAGCTCGAGGAGAAGCAGATGCTCGAGGTCGAAGGCGGCACCGAGGACTGGTGCATGCGGCTCCTCCGGCACGAGGTGGGCCACGCCATCGACAACGCCTATCACTTGCGGCGACGGCGTCGGTGGCGGCAGCACTTCGGTAAGTGCTCGCAGGCGTACCCCGAGTTCTACCAGCCGAGGCCGTTCAGCCGGCGCTTCGTGATCCACCTCGATTACTGGTACGCGCAGAGCCATCCGAGCGAGGACTTCGCCGAGACGTTCGCGGTCTGGCTCGGCCAGCCGTCCACCTGGAGGAAGCGCTACCAGAACTGGCCGGCCCTCAAGAAGCTCGAATACGTCGATCAGCTCATGAAAGACATCGCCGCCAAGGAGCCCCCGAACAGGTCGCGCGCGCGGCTCGAGCCGATCCACCGGATCCGGACGACTCTTCGCGAGCACTACGAGGAAAAGCGCGCCCGGTACGGCGTCGGCTATCCGGACTTCTACGACAGGGACCTCCGGCGGCTCTTCTCGAGCACTCCCGCGGCGGGCAAGGCGGAGAGGGCGGCAGCGTTTCTACGGCGCATCCGGCCGGAGATCCGGCGCCTCGTCGCCCGATGGACCGGCCAGTACCAGTACATGATCGATCAGGTGCTGAAGGACATGATCGACCGCAGCCGCGAGCTGAACCTCTTCGTTCATCACCCTGACGAGCAGACGAAGCTGGAGGCCGCCATCCTGCTCGCCGTCCAGACGATGAACTACCTACACGGCGGACATCACAGGATCGCCCTATGAAGAAGCTGCGGATCATCGCCCTGATGCGGGACGACCTTCCGGAGGACATCGACGCGCTCGATGCGAAGGAGGGTCTTCCGTTCATGACGGAGCGGGATGTCTCCAGGACGCTTCAGGAGCTCGGCCATGACGTCCTCCGCCTGGCGATCCACGACGATCTCGCCGTCCTGCGGGACGCGATCATCGACTGGAAGCCGACCATCGTCTTCAACCTCCTCGAGGAGTTCTGCGGGCTGGGCACGTACCTCCCGTTCATCGTGAGCTATCTCGAGCTCATGAAGATCCCATACACCGGGTGCAACCCGCGGGGATTGATCCTCAGCGACGACAAGGCCCTGATGCGCACCGTCCTGAGGCATCACCGCATCCCGATGCCCGATTTCTTCGCCGTGGCGAGAGGCAAGACGGCCCGCCGGCCGAGAAGGATCGCGTTTCCCCTGATCGTGAAGTCCGCGAAGGACCATGGCTCCGTGGGCATCTCGCAGTCATCGATCGTCCAGACCGACGAGAAGCTGAGGGAGCGCGTCGAGTTCGTCCACGAGCGCATGGAGTCCGATGCCATCGTCGAGGAGTTCATCGACGGGCGAGAGCTCTACATGCCCCTGATGGGCCACCGGCGCCTCCAGGCGCTCCCCATCTGGGAGATCTTCTTCACCAACCTCCCCGAGGGGGCGCCGAGGATCGCCACCGAGAAGGTCAAGTGGGACCTGGAGTACCAGGAGAAGATCGGTCTCATGCACGGGCCGGCGGAGAGTCTCTCCAGGGAGACCGAGCAGAGGATCGAGAATCTCTGCAAGAGGGCCTACCGCCATCTCCAGCTGAGCGGTTACGCCCGGATGGATCTGCGGCTGACCGACGAGGGGAAGGTCTTTCTCCTCGAGCCCAACCCCAATCCGGACCTCGCGAGGAGCGAGGAGTTCGCCTCCGCGGCGGAGCTGGCGGGCTACGCCTACCCCGAGCTCATCCAGAAGATCCTGAGCCTGGGCTACCGCTACCCGGCCGGCTGGCGGGGATAGCCCGGCTCGACCGGTGAGGGCCTGTCCCGGATCCCGGAGTCAAGAGTCGCTCCGCCGGCTCCTCGTTCGGCCACGGGCCCGCGGAGCGCCTGCTGAGATCGGCTCTCAAAACGTGAAGTGGATCCCCGCCGAGGCGCGGAAGCCCCAGTCCGGATACCCCGCCACGGTGGAGTACTCGTCGTCGAGCAAGTTCTCCGCAGCGACGTAGACGCGGTACTGGCGCCGCTCGCCGAAGCCGTAGCCGATCCTCGCATTCAGGTTGGCGAAGTCCCCCAGGCTCTGGAGGCCGAGCGCCGGGGGCACGAACCGCGCGCTCTTGTAGCGCGAGACGTAAGTCGCATAGAGGCTGGCGTCG
>JAFGKN010000310.1 GCA_016928605.1 Planctomycetota bacterium
CGGCCGGCGCGTCCGCGGAAGGCCCTTCCGGCGGGGAGCCCGCCGAAGAGACTCCAGCCGGCGCATGCTCCGGAGACCGTCGGACCGGCGCATCCTCCGGCGAAGCGGATTCGGATGAGGGGAGCCCCTGCTGCGCTCGCGGCGAGTCCTCGCGCTCGAGCAGCCGCAGCCCCGCCCGCCGCATCACGTCCAGGGGGAAGGACGCCTCCGGAGCGACAGCCATCAGCTCGAGGAGCCTGCGGTCCGGCTGCGCCAGAGCGCAGACCCGCTCATGGGAGGCGTCGACGAGGTCCGCGGGCAGACCGGGGACATCGCGCGCTCCAGCATCTGCGGGCTGCGCCGCATCGCCCGCGGGCCGCGCAGCCCGCGCGGGCGCGACGCGCTCTCCCGGCGCGGCCGGGATCCTTCGCCAAAGCTCTTCGAGCCGCCGGGTCCTGCCTCCGCACGCCTCGTGGATCCGCCGGACTCTCTCGGCGTCGAGCGCCCGCGAGGGATCTCTGCTGGCCAGCCAGTCGGCCGTCTCCTCGATCGACAGCAGGCCGGCGCGGATGTTCACGGTGTACGGCTCATCGCCGATCTCCCGGATCGTCTGAGCCTGGCCCTCGTCGCCTCTCTCCCCGGCATCGATTGCGGGGCGGAGGAAGGTTGCGACGATGAAGATCCGGATCGGCGCCGCCGGCCCGCGCTCCTCGGCCTCCTCCGCATTCCGGTGGTGCACGTAGCCGCTGAGGGTTCGCAGCATGAGCAGATCCTCGCGATCGGCCCTCTGCAGGTCGCGCAGGAGGATCACCGTTCGGCTTTCGCGGCCGAGGCGGGCGAAGAAGTCCGCGAGGCTTCGGGAGAGGAGGAGGCTGCCTCCGGCTCCTCTCAGGGCGAGCTGCCGGGCTTCCGCGGGAGCCTCGAGCGCCATCGCGGGAGCGAGCAGACCCAGCGCGGAGCAGTCTTTCCACAGGCCGCTCGCCGAGAGGTCGACGAAGCCGGCGACGCTTTCGAGGATGGCGGAGAGCGCTCCGTGCGGGAACCGCGCCGGCCGCGAGAACCTCGCCGACGCCAGGCGCCATCCCGCCCGCGCGGCGAGCGCGGAGAGGCCCGTCTCGAGCGCCTCCACGTCGTGGTCCGCGTCCGCGCGCAGGAGGGCCAGGCAGGGGAAAGGCAGCCCTCGGTCGGCGCGCTCGAGCTCGGCGGCGAGCTGGGCGAGCGGCTCACTCCAGCCGGGTGGAAAGGAGTCGCCGCGGAGGGATCCGGACGTCTCCAGAGGGTCTCGGTAGCTCATCGGACATCGGACCTCGAGCGCTGCGTCGGCGCCCGAGGGAACGGGAGAGACAGACTCTGACGCTGTCGAGCCTCATCATAGCTCGGCGCAGGCGGCCCGCCATCCTTCCCGCGGCATCACTGCGGCGCCCGGCGGGAGCGGCGAGCCAAGCGCCGACGGGGCGGCGGGCGGCGCCCGGCGAGATGCCTCGCGGTCGGGGCGGGCTACAGGTTGTACTTGTTGATCTTGTTGTAGAGGCTCGTCTTCGGGATCTGGAGGGTCTTGGCGACGAGGCTCTTGTTGCCCCGCGTCTCGGACAGGGCGTTGCGGATCATCTCTCTCTCGAGGAGCTCGGTCGCCTCCCGGAGGCTCATGTGGGTGAGCTCGCAGGGCCACTCGCCCGGCCTCGTCTCGGAGGAGTCGTTCGCCCTGATGTGCTCGGAGAGGTCCTGGATGGTGATCGTCTCGCCGTCGGAGAGCGCGAAGAGCCGCTTCACCTCGTTCTCGAGCTCGCGGACGTTTCCCGGCCAGGCGTGCTGGATGAGGCGCTGCACGGCCGCCGGCTCGATCCTCTTCGTGATGCCGCTCTCCTCCGCCAGGTGGGCGAGGAAGGAATCGACGAGATCGGGGATATCCTCCCGGCGCTCTCGCAGGGGAGGGAGCGTCAGGTTGATCACGTTGAGCCGGTAGAAGAGATCCTCGCGGAAGCTCCCCCGGCGGCACTCTGTCATCAGGTCCTTGTTGGTGGCGGAGATGAGCCGCACATCGACGGGAGTGAAGTCCTTCCCGCCGACGCGGCGGATCACGCCTTCCTGCACGACGCGGAGGAGCTTCTTCTGCATCGAGGGGCTCATGTCGCCGACCTCGTCGAGGAAGAGGCTGCCGCCGTCGGCCACCTCGAACAGGCCCTTGTGGTCCCGGCTGGCGCCGGTGAAGGCGCCTCTGACGTAGCCGAAGAGCTCGCTCTCCAGGAGGGTCTCCGTCAGGGCGGCGCAGTTCTCGGAGACGAAGGACTTGCCCCGCCGCGGGCTGTTCTGGTGGACGGCGAGGGCGATGAGCTCCTTTCCCGTGCCGCTATCGCCGTTGATGAGCACGGGGGCGTTCGAGCTCGAGATCCTGTCGATCACCTGGAAGATCTCCAGCATCTTCGGGCTCGAGCCCACGATCATGGAGTAATCGCCGCGGAGACCCTTGCGCTGATCGGCCCTGGATGCCTTGGTGGCGGCGCGGACCACCGGGCCCTGCGAGTCCGCCGGGCCGGCCTCTCTCAGGCGGCTCAGGTCCTGCCAGAGCCCCTCGTTCTCCTTCACCACCCGCCGGAGATCGATGTCGAAGGCGAGGAAGCGCGAGTAGAGGAAGACGCTCTCGAGCTTGTCGTCGGTGATCGAGAGATCCTGGAACCGGTTCTCGACCACGAGCACCGCGAGGGCCTCTCCCCGCGAGAGGACCGGTATCGAGAGGAGGCTGCTCCGCCGGCCGCTCTCGTCCGAGGAGCCGCACAAGGGACGGAAGATCGGCTGGCGCCCATCCGCGGTCTCGAGGAGGAGCCGGCTCTCGACCTTGCGGTCCGCACCTGCGACGGGATCGCCGTCCAGGTCGATGCTCCCCAGGCAGCCGCCGATCTCCCGCGGGTGGTCCCTCGGATCGCTCAGCGCGAAGAGGAAGGCCCTCTCGCCCTCGAGGATGCGGATGAGCTCGCGCAGGAGGCCGGCGAGGTGACTCGCATCGCCCGTCGAGCCCGGAGAGGGCATCGGGACCAGCGCGGGATCGAGGATCGCCGCAGCATGTTCCGCTTCCCCCTGGCGGGACCAGACCGCTTTCACCCGATTCTCTTCGCCAGAGAGGCGAGGGCTGCTGTCCGGCTCTTGTCTCTCCAAGCCTGCGTGCTCCCTTCGAGTCATCCCTACGATGCGACGGCGAATCGACGGCTCCCCCGAGTTCCACAGGGAGTATAGCATCCGGTCTCTGGACGCTCACCACGGCCCCGCGGAGCTCGCCGGCGGAGCTCCGGGTTCCGAAAAAGCTCAGGGATCCGACCCGGCCGCGACTCCCAGCGCATCGTGGCGCGCTCGGGTTTGCCCTCCCCTTCCCGCTCCCGCTCCCGAGCCCGCCGCAGCCGCAGCCGCAGCCGCAGCGGCAACCGCAGTCGCAGCCGCGACCGCATCGGCAGCCGCAGCCGCAGCGGCCACCGACACCGCCTGCGACAACAACGCCTCCCAAGGTTATCAGCCCGGAAAGTAACGGCGGTGTATATTATGATATCGCCGCGACG
>JAFGKN010000311.1 GCA_016928605.1 Planctomycetota bacterium
GGCGATGCGACGGAGCTCGCGGACGCGGTGCCCGGCCCCGGCATCTACGCCTACGAGGTCATCGGCACGCTCGATGGGATCGACTCCGCGAGCGCCGCGTGCGGCCCCATCGAGGTGACCTACGTCCCCGCGGTGACGGACATCGCCTGCACGGCGAACGAGGGCAGCACGGTCACCGTGACCTGGGTGAACGGCTCGAGCGCCTACAGCTCCATCGCCTTGCTCCTCGACGGCGCGGCGGTGCCCGAGTCTCCGCTCGACAGCGCCGCGGAGGCCTACACGAGCGCCCCTCTCGGCCCGGGCGCCCACGTCTTCACAGTCCGCCCCTCCATCGGCGCGTACGATGCCCCCGGGGCCATCTGTAGCGTGGGGATCGACGTCATGCCCCCGAGCGCGCTCTCGTGCATCGCGGCCCTCGACAGCTACGAGGTCTCGCTCTCCTGGTCGAACGGCCAGACCTACGAATCGGTGACGGTCCTCCGCGACGGCTCCGAGCCGACGGTGCTCGAGGGATCGCCCGCGGCGCACATCGACACCGTCCCGGGACCGGGCGTGTACAGCTATGCCGTCTTCGGCACCGTGAACGCCATCGAATCCGCGAGCGCGTCCTGCGGACCCGCCAACGTGAGCTACGTGCCGCCCCTCGTCAGCCTCGACTGCGCGGTGGACACCGGCGATGACAGCGCGACGCTGACCTGGGTGAACGGCTCGGCCGCCTACACCTCGATCGCCGTGCTTCTCGACGGTGCGCCCGCGGCGGGATCTCCCCTCGGTGGCGGCGAGACGACCTACACGAGCACCGCGCTCTCGCCCGGCGCCCACAGCTTCGTCGTTCAGCCGTCGATCGGCAGCTACGTCGCGAGCGAGACCTCCTGCGGCGTGTCCGTCGTCGTCCAGCCGCCGGCGGATCTCGCCTGCGAGGCCGTCGCCGGCAGCTTCACGGTGGAGCTCTCCTGGACGAACGCGCGCACCTACGACTCGGTGACCATCCTGCGCAACGGCGCACCGCTCGAGAGCATCGAGGGCTCAGCCGCGGCCTACACCGATGTGGTGCCTGGCCCCGGCTCCTACGCCTACGCCGTCCTCGGCACGATCGGCCTCGTCAGCTCGGCTCAGGCTGTCTGCGGGCCGGTCGAGGTGAGCTACGTCCCGGCTGTCATCGACCTGGTCTGCACGGCCGTCGCGGACGATGCGGTCGCTCTCACCTGGACGAACGGCTCCTCAGCGTACACGAACATCGCGGTGCTCATCGACGGAGAGCAGGCGCCTGAAACCCCCCTCGCCGGCTCCACGACGACCTACACGACGGCGCCGCTCGCCGCCGGCCTCCACACCTTCGCAGTGCGGGGGCTCATCGACGCGTGGCCGTCTGCGGATGCCGAGTGCGCGGTCCTCGTCGCCGTGGATGCGCCCGCGGATCTCGCCTGCGCCGAGGTCGCGGGGGAGCTCGCGGTGCTTCTCACCTGGACGCCCGCGGGCCCGTACGAGTCCATCACCGTCAAGCGCGACGGCGCCGTCGCCGGCGTCATCGCGGGCGATGCGACCGAGCACAAGGACACGGTTCCCGCCGCGGGCTCCTACAGCTACGAGGTGTTCGGCACAGTCGGCGGAGTGGACGCTCCCTCGGCCTCCTGCGGGCCCGTCGCGGTCGCCGGCGGCGAGCTCCTCGCCCCGGTGGAAAGCCTCCAGTGCGCGCTCGCCATGGTCCTGAGGGTCAGCCTGAGGTGGGTCAACCCCGTCGAGTACGACTCGATCGAGGTGAAGCTCGACGGCGAGACGGCCGGCAGCTACGCTGGGACCGCGGTGCGCGCCAGCATCGCCATCCCCGACCTCGGGACCTACACCCTGGAGGTGATCGGGAAGAAGGCCGGCTTCCTCAACAGCCCCCCGGCGACCTGCATCGTGGAGTCGCAGCTCCGCCCGTTCATCCGGGCCGACTCGAACAGCGATGGCGGGGCGGACATCTCAGACGCCGTCTACTCGCTCAACTACCTCTTCCGCGGCAGGCAGGAGCCCTCCTGCCTGGCCGCCGCCGACGCCAACGGAGACAACGATATCGACATCTCGGATGCCATCTGGACGCTCACGTTCCTCTTCATGGGGGGCCAGCAGCCGCCGCCTCCGTATCCGGAGTGCGGCGTGGGCGAGGCGCCGCTGACCGCCCCGTCCTGCAACGAGTACTCGTGGTGCGAGAGCCCGTAGCAGCTCGAGGCCGCGCGCCCGGGGGAGAGGGAGAGGTTACAGGAACCTCACTCCCCGGGCGCGCCGCACGCCAGCGCGGCAAGCTGCCTCTCGAGCTGTTGGCCGTCGCCCGCGCGAAGCACCATCCTCCCAACCTCCCTTCGTGCCTGCCGGGCTGCCGCCCGCCGCGCCCAGGAACAGGCTCAACTTTTCCGCCCGTTCTGCCGACAGTAAAGCAGATACTGCGCAGCGAAGCTGGCGATCGGCCGGATGGCACAGGAGCTTCTCAAGGCCCTCGATGAGCTACAGACTCGGCGGAGTGCGGCGAAGCGCCGCGGAGTGGACCCAGAGATGGCGAGACTTCTTCCAGAGACGGAAGTACGCGCTGCTCCGCAGGCTCATCCCCCGGATCCGCGAGCAGGACAGGCGCGACCGCCTGGCCGGCCCCCTCGGATACTGGCAAAGGCTGCAGAGCTACCAGCTCGGCTTTCTGAAGAGCATGGGGCTCGCACCCCACCACTCTCTGCTCGACATAGGCTGCGGGCCGCTCCAGGGCGGGCTGGCGTTCATCGAGTACCTGGAGCCGAACAACTACGTCGGCATCGACAGGCGGCCCGAGCCGCTCGCTGAGGGTTACAGGCTCCTGGCAACGCACGACCTCGTCCACAAGAACCCGCGGCTGATCGTCAGCGACACGTTCGGCCGCCGCGAGCTCAACGGATCTCAGTTCGACTTCGCGTGGAGCTGCCAGATGCTCTACCATCTGGACCCCGAGACCATCCACGCCTGCTTCGAACATGTTACCGGCCACCTCAAGTCCGGCGCGTGCCTCTATGGCGACATCATCGGTTATCCGAACAAGGTGACGGATCGCGCCAGCTGGAACGGCTACAAGTTCCACCTGCATACACTCGAGTTCCTCAAGAACGCCGCTCGAGAGCACGGGCTTGTCATGGAGCACCTCGGGCAGATACGGGACTTCGGATATCCCGAAGAGATCGCCCTGCACACCAACGAGATGCTCCAGTTTCAGAAGGCTCGTTGAGCGTCATCGTTCCCGGACCCCGCGCTCGCGGCGAGCAGGGCGGCTCGGTGGCGGGCGCCTGCGCCGCTCGCTCTGCGACGAGGACTCTCGGCGAAGCCTCCGCGGGGCCGCCCTGCCCCAGAACAGCCCCCCAGAGGTCGCGGAGCCGCACCATAAGCCTCTTGGAAGATAGCACTTAGAGGAACGGACGCGGTCGACATACTCGTTGCAACTGGGCGGATCCGTGCTACGCTATGGAAGCTCGGAAAGCTCTCTCGCGCTTTCCGTCGGGCTCGCGTGGCTGAAGTTCCGGGAAACTCGATCTCCGCGGAGGGATAGCGCGCCAGAGATGACGTGCCTGGATGTTGTTCCCATGCAGTGGTTCGTCCTGCACACGAAGAGCCGCCAGGAGAAGATTCTGGCCGCTGACCTGGCGATGCGGGGCGTCGATCACTACCTGCCCCTCGTCCGCAGGATGCGATACTACGGGAGAAAAAAGGTGGAGGTCGATCTGCCCCTTTTCCCCGGTTATCTCTTCCTGCGGGGCACGCACGACCAGGCGTACGATGCCGACCGAACCGAGCGCGTGGCCCGCATCATCCAGGTCGTGGACCAGAGCCGGCTCGAATGGGAGATCGAGAGCGTCCGGAAAGCACTGAGCCGGGGAGCTCCGCTCGGCCCCGACGCGTACATGCAGGAGGGAGTCCGTGTCGAAGTGCGCTCGGGCCCGTGGCGCGGTCTCCAGGGTTACGTTAAAAGAATCAAAAAAAACTGCGACCGTCTCGTGCTCCAGGTCGATGCTTTCGGAAAGGCCGTCAGCCTGGAGATCGACGGCTCGCTCGTCGAGCCGCTCAACTGAAGACGGCAGACGAAGCGCCGTGCTGCTCGCCCGGCGCCGCTGTCCTGGCCGGCACAGACAACCCAACAGGCCGATCGAACCGGACGATAACCGGAATCGCCGGGAGTCGAAGGGGACGGAGTCTGTCCAAAACAGGTCTGCTGCCGGGCAGCGACTCTCGTGGCACCCGCTGGAGAGACGAGCAGGCACGCCGGCAGCACCCGGCATCAGCGTCGCAACCATCTCGCCTCGCCTTCGAGCCCGCCGGCATCGCTCTCCTGCCTCAGCTCGCTTCAGCCGCCGTCGGTGAACGAGACAGCCCAACCACGGAAGACAGTTCAAGCGCCTTCTCGCTCCGTACCTCGACACCGCCCGCCCGATGAGAGTCCGTGACATCCGCGATGTGGCCGCCTCGCAGCTCTGCTGCGGCTGCGGCGCCTGCGCCTACATCAGCCCGGAGCAGATCGAGATGGTCGATGCGCTCGACTACGGCCGCCGGCCGGTCTTCCGGGATGCTGGCGCCCCCTCCGACCGCTCGCGGCTGGCCCTCGACGTCTGTCCGGGCATCGGCCTCGCGCACACGTACGATCCGGCCACGCCGGGACTCATCCGCGAGATCGAGCCCGGCTGGGGGCCTGTCCTCGAGCTGTGGGAGGGATACGCCGCCGATCCGGAGATCCGGTTCGCGGGCTCGAGCGGAGGAGCCGCGAGCGCGCTCGCGATCTACTGCATCGAGAAGGAGCGGATGCACGGAGCGTTGCACACGGCGGCTCGCGAGGACGTCCCCTACCTGAACCGGACCTTGCTCAGCCGATCTCGAGAGGAGATCCTGGAGCGAACCGGCTCCCGCTACGCGCCGGCAAGCCCCTGCGACGGGCTGCAGATGGTGGAAACCGCGCCGCGGCCCTGCGTCTTCATCGGAAAACCCTGCGATGTCGCGGCCCTGCGGATGGCGTGCGGCCTCCGGCCCGCGCTCGAGGAGAAGCTGGGGCTGGCGATCGCCTTCTTCTGCGCGGGGACGCCGTCGGCGCGCGCGACGCTCGAGATGATCCGCAGGATGGGCATCGACAACCCGGCGAGCGTGACGAGCGTTCGCTACCGCGGTCGCGGATGGCCCGGCCGGGCCGCCGTGCGCTTCGTGAACGCGGCCGGTCAGGAGGAGGAGCGCAGCCTCTCCTACGAGGAGTCCTGGGGCGGCATCCTGCAGGTCCGCCGCCAGTGGCGCTGCTACATCTGCGCCGACCACAGCGGCGAGTTCGCCGACGTCTCGGTCGGCGATCCCTGGTACCGGGAGATCCAGCCGGACGATCCGGGGCGCTCTCTCATCGTCGTGCGCACCGATCGCGGCCGGCGCATCGTCCGCGCGGCGCTCGATGCCGGCTACCTGGAGGCCGAGCCGGCCTCGCCCGAGAGGCTGCGGGCATCCCAGGTCCACTTCGAGGCGGCGAGAGGCAATGTCTGGGGCCGCCTGCTCGCGCTCCGGCTCGCGGGCGCGGCGGCGCCGCGCTACCGGCGGATGCCCCTCTTCCGGTTCTGGTGGAGGGACCTGAGCTGGATGGACAAGCTCCGCTCCCTGGCCGGCACCGTCCGCAGGGTGCTGCGCAAGGGGCTGCGCCGCCGCGTCGCCATCGAGCCGTACCGGCCGCCCTCCCGCGGCCGATCGGAGACCGCGGGGAAGCAGCAGGCACCGGAAGACTGCGCGGTCCCTTGCCCCGAGGCGAAATCCTGATGTCGCCCGAGCCCGCCAGCCGCAGGAGCGCCGCGGACACTCCCATGCACGAGGCTCCCCCCGCGTCACCACAGAGCGAGGAGCCGGCGGCGCAGCCCGGCCTGCTCCGCTCGCTCCGCGCGAAGACCCTGGACTTCGTCGCCTCGGAGCGCCTCGGGGCGCGGTGCGCGCGCGGCGGGGCGGCCCTGGCCGCGGGAACGGTGGTCGAGCGGGCGGCTCGACTCGCCCGCAACATGATCCTGGCGCGCCTTCTCGCGCCCGAGCACTTCGGCCTCATGGCCCTCGTGACCGCCTCGAGCCACTTCTTCGAGGCGATGACCGAGGCGGGCGTCCGGTACGCCGTGGTGCAGAACAAGCGGGGCGACACGGAGGAGTTCCTCAACGCGGCGTGGTGGTTCAACACGGTGCGGGGCCTCCTCCTCTTCCTGATCGGGCTGGCCCTCGCCCCCGCCATCGCCGTCTTCTACGAGGAGCCGCTCCTGACCGCGCCCCTGAGGGTCGCGTTTCTGACCCTCCTCCTCACCGGCGCCATCAACCCGCGGCTCTACGTGCTCCAGAAGCAGCTCCAGTTCGGGAAGTACGTCGCCGTCGTGCAGGGCTCGGGGCTCGCCGCGACGATCGTCACGCTGGTCATCGCCATCTTCGTCCGGAACGTGTGGGCGCTGGTCGTCGGGCTGGTGGCGGGCACCGCCATCCAGTGCGCGGCGTCGATGCTCCTGTGCCCCTTCCGTCCAAGCTTTCGCCTGGAGCGCGACTCCGCCCGCGAGCTCCTGCGATTCGCGCGGGGCATCTTCGGCCTTCCGCTCCTGACCTTCCTCGTCGTCCAGGCCGACGTCTTCGTCCTGGGCAAGGTCTGCACCAAGGAGGTGCTCGGGATGTACTCCCTGGCCCTCGTCCTGGCGCAGACGCCGGTCATGATCTACTCCCAGGTCGCGCAGCCCCTCATAGTCCCGGTCCTCTCGGGCTTCCAGGATGACCGCGCCAGGCTGCGCACGTCGCTCTTTCAGCTCACGCGGGCGATGCTCTTCTTCGGAGCGCCCCTGGCGGTGGTCCTGGCGGTCCTCGGCGGACCGATCCTCACCCTGGTCTACGGCGAGGCCTACGCCGCGATGGCCGTGCCCTTCGGGATCCTCTCCGCTTACATGCTCGTCTACGCCGCAGGCACCGCCGTCGCTTCCACGTACGTCGCCGTCGGCAAGCCGGAGCTGCACCGCCGCTTCACGCTGATCCGCGCGGTGCTCGTGGCGGCGTTCCTCTACCCGGCGGCCAGGCAGTTCGGCCCCGCCGGCGCGGCGGCCTGCCTCCTCGCCTGCTTGACCATCGCATCGTTCTTCCAGCTCCCGGTGCTGCGCAAGGTGATCGGCCTCGAGCCAGGGCGCTACGCGGCGAGCGGGCGCGAAGGGCTCGCGCTGGCGTTCATCGTGGCCGTGCCCGCCCTGCTCATCGCCTCTCTCTGGCAGGGGCGCCCGCTGCTGCAGGTGGTGTCCGGCGGCCTCGTGTGCGCCGCCGTCTGGAGCGCCGGCGCGCTCTACCTGCGCAGCCGCGGGAGTGCTCTCGCAGCGCGATCCGCTCCTCTCTCGACGGAGGCTGAGCGATGAGGCCAGGCGCGGACCGAGTCCACTTCATCGTCCAGGGGACGAGCCTCGACACGGGCAACCTCGGGGTGAGCGCGCTCCTCGCGGGCACGGTCAAGTGCATCCGCGAGGCCTACCCTCGAGCGGACATCAGCCTCATGGAGGGCGCGCGCCATCCCCCCACGGGCGAGGTCCACCTCGCCGGCGGCGAGGTGGTCCGTCTGGGTGTCGTGGGCGTGCGCCGCAACAAGACTCTCTGGCGGCGGAATCACCTGCTGCGGCTGCTCATCACCGCCTGGCTGGTCCGGCTCGTGGTTCCCGCGTCGCTGCGGAGACGTCTGCTCGAGCGGAATCCGTACCTGGAAGCGATCGCCTCCGCGCAGTGCGTCGCCGACATCACCGGGGGCGACAGCTTCAGCGACATCTACGGCATCCGGCGGCTGACGATCGCCGTGCTCCACAAGCTCCTCGTGCTGGCTGTCAGCACCGATCTGGTGCTCCTGCCCCAGACCTATGGACCATTCAAGAGCCGGCTCGCGCGCTGGCTGGCCCGCCCGGTCCTCGCCCGGGCCGCCGCCATCTTCACCCGCGACGCCGAGAGCATCGCCGCCATCGAGCGGCTGATGGGCTCGCGCAAGATGCGCGCCGCGCCGGAGGTCTCGAGCGACGTGGCCTTCATCCTGGATGCCATCCCCCCGGCCCGCATCGAGACGGCCCCGTCGTCCCTCGACCCGGAAAGCCCGGGAGAGCTGATCGGGCTCAACGTCAGCGGACTGCTCTACAACGGAGGCTACACCCGCAGCAACATGTTCTCGCTGAGCCTCGAGTATCCGCGGCTCGTCCTCGACATCGCGCGGGACCTCCTCGCCAGGACCGGGGCGCGGATCCTCCTCGTGCCCCACGTCTTCATGCCCCCCGGGTGCGTCGAGAGCGATCCCGAGGCCTGCGAGCGGCTCTTCCAGGTGCTCGACGCCGAGTCGCCGGGCCGCGTCCTCCTCCTGAGGCGCGAGTACGACCAGAGCGGGATCAAGTACATCATCGGCCTCTGCTCCTTCTTCCTCGGCTCGCGGATGCACGCCTGCATCGCCGCGGCCTCCCAGGGGATCCCCACCGTCCCGCTGGCCTACAGCCGGAAGTTCGCGGGGGTCTTCGGCAGCATCGGAGCGGCGGACCTCGTCGCCGACATGCGGGCCGGCTCGGCCGACGACGTGCGCCGCCACGTTCTCGATGTGTACGATCGCCGGGCCGCGGTGGCCGAGAGCCTGCGCCGCGCCGTCCACCTGGCGCAGGCGAGGCTGCGAGAGACGTTCCGGGGCCCTCTGGCGGCCCCGGCCGGCCGTGATCTCGCCTTCAGTACAAGGAGCCGCTCCTGATGCGGACGCATCTTCTCCATCGCCTCTACGGCATCGGCGGCCGGCGCACGCGCCGCCTCATCCTATCGCTCGTCCTGAAGATGGAGGGAGGGGAGATGCGCTCGCCCACCCTGCGGCGCATCTTCGCCGAGCATCACGGCGTGGTCGTGGGCCTCTACAGCTACGGCTGCTTCTCTCCGGAGAGCATCCCCGCCGGGACGGTGATCGGTCGCTACTGCTCCTTCGCACAAGGCGTCGTGATCTTCAATGCCAACCATCCGATCGAGCGCATCTCCCTCCACCCCTTCTTCTACAACCCCGACGCCGGGGTGGTCGAGGCGGAGACGATCGACCGCGGCCAGATCTCCATAGGAAACGACGTCTGGATGGGCCACGGCTCCTGCGTGACGCCCAGGGTCCGGACGATCGGCAACGGGGCGATCATCGGCGCGGGCGCGATGGTGACCCATGATGTCCCCCCTTACGCCATCGTCGCGGGCAATCCCGCCAGGCTCATCCGGTTCCGCTTCTCCGAGGAGATCCGCGGGCGGATCGAGGAGTCGCGGTGGTGGGAGAGGAGCATCGAGGAGCTGCGGCCCCGCGTCTCCAGCTTTCTCGCGCCGGCGCACGAGAGCCTCCCGCTCCTCCAGGAGGCGCGGCGGGGAGCGGCCGCCGCTCCGGCCGCCGAGCTCGAGCAGGCTCGGGAAGATGGCGCGGGCCGCGGATCGATGAGCGCCTCGTCTGCTCCCCGCGACACGCTGAACGACCAGCCTGCGAGCGGCGAGGACCGCCGGTACCCATGACCCTGCCCTGGCTGCTCTCGGGCTGCGCCGGCGCTGCTGGCGCTGCCGGCGCCATCTACCTGTCGCCCCACCTGCTGCGCCGGCGCGGGGAGCGGGAGCTGGCGGAGCGATGCCGCCGCGGGCGCGCTCTCGGCCTGACCTACGACGACGGGCCCGGCTCGACCTCGACGCCGCCCCTCCTCGAGCTCCTGGGAGAGAGCGGAGCGAAGGCCACCTTCTTCCTGCTGGGAGAGAGGGCGCGGAGGTTCCCCGAGCTGGTCGACCGGCTGGCGGCCGACGGCCACGAGATCGCGCTCCACGGCGAGAGACACGTCAATGCGTGGAAGAGCTCCCCCTGGCGGGCGATCGCCGACATCCGACAAGGCGAGGCGACCATCCGGCGCTGGAGCCGGGGAAGGCTTCTCTTCCGCCCGGCCAACGGAAAGATGACCTTGCCGACCTGGTGGTACGCGAGGCGGCGCGGCCATGCGCTGGGCTGGTGGACCGTCGACTCGGGCGACACGCACGAGGTCCTGCCGGCCACCATGCGCGCCGTCGAGACGATCCGCCGGTCGGAGGGCGGCGTGGTGCTGATGCACGACTTCGACCGCTCGAGGGAACGCATGGCGTTCATGCTCGATGTCACGCGGCTGTTGCTCGACGCCGCGCGCGCGAGCGGCCTTCAGGTGAAACCGCTGGGAGAGATACTCGCTCCATGACCCCCCGCTCCAGCCAGGAACAGACCGCCGGTCCCGCGCCGGGCGCGGGATCATCCGGGACGTCCCTCGGAGAGCCTGCGGCCCCTCCGCAGAGGCTCTTCGACTCCGTCCTCTGCTTCGGGGGCGAGGACTGGTGGTATCACAACCGAGGCCACTTCGACATGCAGCTCATGCGGGAGCTGTCGCGCACGGTGCCCGTCCTCTACATGAACTCCATCGGCATGCGGGCGCCCAGGCCGGCGGAGGGGCGGATGTTCTGGCGCCGGCTCGCGCGGAAGTGGCGGAGCATCCGGCGGGGCCTCTGCCGGGTCGACGAGAGATTCTGGGTGGTGAGCCCCTTCTCCGTGCCCGGGCTCCACCGCGCCGCGCTATCGCGGTGGGCCATGCGGCGGCAGCTGCACTCGGCGATGGCAGCTCTGGGGAGCCGATCCCCCCTCCTCTGGGTCGCCTGCCCGCCGGCTGTCGAGGCGCTGCGGGGGAACCCCGACGGCCGCGGGCTCGTCTACCAGCGGACGGACCGCTTCGAGAACTTCCCCGGCGTCGACCGCGAGTTCATCGCCGCGTGCGACCGCGAGCTGAAGCAGCGGGCCGACCTGACGCTCTTCTGCTCGCCCCTCCTCTTCGAGGCAGAGCGCGAGGAGTGCCGGGCGAGCATCTTCCTGGACCACGGCGTCGACTTCGAGCGGTTCGCCGCCGCCGGCCGGTCGCCTGCCGATCCCGAGGACCTGCAAGGCATACCGCGCCCCCGCGTCGGCTTCATCGGCGGGATCGACTCGCACACGTTCGACCCGGAGCTGTTGCTCGAGGTCGTCGACCTCAGGCCCGAGTGCTCGTTCGTGCTCGTGGGGGCGTGCTCGCTGCCAGACGGCTGGTGCCCGAGCCCGAGGGTCCACCTGCTCGGCCAGAGGCCGCACGACCAGGTGGCCGCGTACATGGCGGGGTGTGACGTGCTGATCATGCCGTGGAACCGGAGCGAATGGATCGAGGCCTGCAACCCGATCAAGCTCAAGGAGTATCTCGCCGTCGGACGCCCGGTCGTGTCGACTCCCTTCGCCGCTCTCGCTCCCTACCGGAGCCTGGTCGCCGAGGCGAGGACCGCCCAGGAGTTCGCGGCCGCGATCGGGCGCGCCCTGACCGCCCCGTTCGACCCGCAGGCCGCGCGGGACCGTGTCCGGGAGGAGACCTGGCCGGCCAAGGCAGAGCAGCTCCTGGGGTCGCTCGCGCGACTGGGCCTGGAGCCTCTTCGATGAGCGAGTCCGGGAGCATCCGCCATGTCCGCACGCTGAACTTCCACGGCATCGGCGCCCCGCCGGCGGGCGTTCCCGCGGAAGAGCGGCCCTACTGGATCGACGCGGAGCTGCTCGGGAAGTTCCTGGACGAGGTCGTCCGGCGCCCGGACCTCCGGGTGACCTTCGACGACGGGAACCGCTCGGACGCCGACATCGCCGCGCCCGCCCTCATCGAGCGGGGGCTCGAGGCGACCTTCTTCGCCGTCGCCTCCCGGCTGAGCGACGAGCGCTACCTCTCGGCGAAGGACCTCCGCTACCTCCTGAGCCTTGGGATGCGCGTGGGCTCGCACGGCATGGACCACCGCTCCTGGAGGCGACAGCCCCCGGAGATCCTCTCGCGCGAGATCGATGACGCGAAGCGCGCGCTCGAGGACGCGTGCGGCTGCGCGGTGACCGAGGCCGCCTGCCCCTTCGGGGAGTACGACCGCCGCTCGCTCGCCGCGCTCCGGCGAGCCGGCTTCCTCAAGGTCTACACGGGCGACAGGACCCCGGCCCGGCCGGAGGCCTGGTTCCAGCCGCGCTATACATTTCGGGCTGGCCAGACCCCGGCCCTGGTGCTCGACGACGGACGGCCTTCCGTGCTCCGCCGCGGCGCCCGGTGGTGGGGCCGGCTCAAGCAGGCCGCCAAGAGGCTCCGGTGACGAGATTCCCCCGCAAGGCTCCAGGGAGCCCAGCGCTCCGTAAGCAAGACCGACCAAACGAAGGCAACTTCGGCGACGCTGATCGGAATACCACGATAGCAACGCCACGATCACGAGCCGCGGGCGCTGGCTTCAAGACTCTCAAACAACAGGCAACCGGATGCTGAATCTACGAAGGCTGGCTGACGGCGACAAGCCCGGGTCCTTTTCCAATCGGATGCGCGACAAGCGCTTCCGGCTCTTCGAGGAGCTGGTCCAGGATCTACCCAGGCCGCTGAAGATCCTCGACATCGGGGGCAAGAACGGCTTCTGGGAGCACCGGGGCTGGGCGGACAAGGACTTCGCCGAGATTCTCATCGTCAACCTGGTCGCCCAGGAGCAGGTGCACTCCAACATCAAGGTCCACGTAGGGGATGCCACGAATCTCAGGGAGTTCGACGACCGCAGCTTCGATGTCGTCTTCAGCAACTCCGTGATCGAGCACCTCTTCACGCTCGAGAACCAGGCGGCCATGGCGCGCGAGATCCGGCGGATCGGCAAGGCGCACTGGGTGCAGACGCCGAACTTCTGGTTCCCCGTCGAGCCCCACTTTCATGTGCCAGGCTGGCACTGGCTGCCCGAGGGGCTGCGGGTCGCCATCGTGCGCCGGCGCCGCTGCGGGTGGCGCGGGCCCTGCCCGGACCCCGCCGACGCCCGGAAGCTCGTCAAGGAAGTCCGGCTGATGAGCAGGCGCGAGCTGGCGAGGCTCTTCCCGGACTCGGAAATCTGTGCCGAGCGATTCTGCGGGCTCGTCAAGTCCTGGATCGTCATACGCCGCTTGCGCGGCGAACGCCACACGACGTCGTCACATCGCTGAGACGCAGGATGGCCGCCAGACGCGCCGTGCCAGAGGCTAGCGTTTCCCGCGACGCGTGATGATCGGGCGTCAGGGGCGCAGCAGTGAGTTAGAAACATGGGTGATGGTATTCCCGAAGGGTTCGGCCGAGGGGAGTGGGTCGGTCAGACGACGATCGACCCGGTGGGTCTCGCCGCGATCCTCTCCCTCGCCGCCGCCATGTTGGTCGTCAAGCGCCACTGGGCCCTCTTGCCGGTCATGCTCTGCGCCTGCTTCATCCCCGTGGCCCAGCGGGTGGTGCTCTTCGGCCTCGACTTCGACTTCCTCCGGATCATGGTGCTCGCAGGATGGGCGAGAGTCATCGGGCGCAAGGAGTACAGGGGCTTCACGTGGAAGCCCCCCGATACCGCGATCGTCCTGTGGGCCCTCTCCGCGACGGTCATCTACACGCTTCTCTATGGGACCTCTTCCGCGTTCATCTACAAGCTCGGCCAATCTTTCACTGCGCTTGGCTCCTACTTCCTTTTCCGGACGCTGGCGAGGGAATGGCGCGACGTCGACCGCATTGTGACGATCTTCGCCCTGGTCAGCATCCCGGTGGCCATCGCCTTCATCCTCGAGAGCCAGACCGGGAGGAACGCCTTCGCCTTCCTTGGCGGGGTGCCGGAGCTCACCCCGATTCGCCAGGGCCGCCTGCGCTGCCAGGGAGCCTTCGCCCATCCCATCCTGGCCGGCTGCTTCTGGGCCTGCGCGCTCCCGCTGCTGGTGTGCTCGCTTCCCAACCCGCGCCAGCGCAAGCCGCTCCTCGCGGCCGGCATCCTCTGCTCGGGGCTCATCGTGATCGCATCGGCATCGAGCACCCCCGTGAGCGCCGTCATCTTCGCCATCGCGGGGATCTGCATGTTCCCGCTGCGCGGGCGCATGCGCGCCATCCGGTGGGGCGCGCTGGTCGGCGTGATCCTCCTCCACATGGTGATGAAGGCTCCCGTCTGGCACCTGATCTCCAGAGTCGACTTCGCCGGCGGCTCGACGGGCTGGCACCGGTACATCCTGATCGACGGCGCCATCCGGCACTTCCACGAGTGGTGGCTCATCGGGACTCGATCCACGTACCACTGGGCTTCGTTCGGGATGTTCGACATCACGAACCAGTACATCTTCGAGGGCATCAACGGCGGCCTCCTCACCCTCGTCCTCTTCCTCCTCCTGATCGCCAGGACGTTCGCCGGCGGGGGCCGCATCTGGAGGGGAGCGCGAGGCGAGTTCCATCGGGCCTTCCTCGCCTGGGGGCTCGGAGTGGCCCTCTTCGTCCACTGCGCCAACTTCATCGCCGTGACCTACTTCGGCCAGATCATCGTCCTGTGGTTCATGAACCTCGCCGTCATCGTCAGCCTCGAGCCGGTGCGCGCCCATGTCTCGCGGACCGCGGGGCCAGCTCCGGCCTCGGAGCCGGGCGAGGCGCCCCGGGCGCCCGAGGTGGCGCCGAACGTGCCGGTGCGGCGCCGACGACCAGCGCCCGCGATGGATGTCCATCCGACACTCTATGCGACGTGAATCGTGGATCGCGGGGCCACCCGGAGGGCAGCACGGCAGGCGGCTCGTCCGCGGGAAAGCCAGACGATGCGGTCCACGAAGCCCGCGCGCGCAGTTCCGCCGCCCCGCCTGTCGCGGGACTGGCGCGCTCACTGCGCCGGCAAGGCCCCGAGGAGAGTCACCCTGCCCGGGAAAAACCGGGCAGGGCGACCCTGCTCGCGAAGCAGGGTCTCCGGCCGAAACAGATCGCGCACAAGGGCTTGCATCGATGCGCGCCTGCGACGCGCCGCGGCGCGGGAATTGCACTCGATCATCCGGCGATCTTCCGTCTTGCATTGACATCATATGAACCGGCCGACGGGGCCGACCGGCTTTCGAAGGAGACTAACAGCAGATGAGACGCACCCTTCTGGCATTCGCAGCACTCTGCATGGCATCCGCCGCGCTCGCGCAGGATGCGGTTCCACCCTCCTCCCCCAGCAACCTCCGCGTCCTGGGGCCCGGCGGTTCTGCCGGGTTTTCGGACATGGTGAGGCGGAACTCCATCACCTGGCGGTTCTCCGGGGAGCACGAGGTCGGCCAGTTCATCA
>JAFGKN010000312.1 GCA_016928605.1 Planctomycetota bacterium
CCGCCGACCACGAAGAGGACGATGATGACCGGGGTGATCCAGTCGCCCAGGTCGTCCCCGAACTGGAGGAGGAACAGCGCTCCTTCCATGGGCTCATCCCTCTCCGCCGGGTGGAGTCGTGGAGGACCCTGCGCCCCCGCTCCGGGCGATGCTGGCGCGCATCTCGGTGTCGGCCTGGATGTTCTTGTAGCCGTAGTAGTCCATGATGCCGATGTTCCCCGAGCGGAACGCCTCGGCGATCGCCTTGGGGACCTCCGCCTCCGCGAGGATCACCTGGGCGCGGTTCTCCTTGCCGAGGGCCTCCATCTCCTGGCCGCGGGCCACGGCGCGCGCCCGCTGCGCTTCCGCTTCCGCCTGAGCCCGGCGCTTCTCGGCCTCCGCCTGGTCGGCCATCAGCTTCGCTCCGATGTTCTCGCCGACGTCGATGTCGGCGATGTCGATGGACAGGATTTCGAAGGCGGTTCCGGCGTCGAGGCCCGCCTCGAGCACCTCGACCGAGATCTTGCGCGGGTTGGCCAGCACCTCCTTGTGGCTCTCGGCCTTTCCGATCGCCGAGACGATGCCCTCGCCGACGCGCGCGATCACGGTCTCCTCGGTCGCACCTCCCACCAGGCGCTCGAGGTTCGTGCGCACCGTCACCCGTGCCCTGCACTTGAGCTGGATGCCGTTCTGCGCCACGGCGTCGATGGTCGAGCGGCCCGCGGCGGGATTGGGACAGTCGATCACCCTGGGATTCACGCTCGTCCGCACCGCATCGAGCAAGTCCCTCCCCGCCAGGTCGATCGCGGCGGCCTTGTCGAAGGAGAGCTTGATATCGGCCTTGGAGGCCGCGATCAGAGCCTGCATCACCGCGCGGACATTGCCGCGGGCCAGCACGTGGGCCTGGAGCTTTTCGATATCGACCGGCATCCCCGCCTTGTGGCCCATGACGAGCACATCGACGATGACCCGCGGGTTGATCTTGCGGAGGTACATCCCGACGAACTCCTTGACCTTCACCGGGCAGCCCGAGGAGAGCGCCTGGAGCCACAGCTTGCCGAAGGTGAGAAAGATCGCCACGACCGCGACGAGGACCAGTGCCAGGAAGATGAGAAGGGCATAGCCCAGGATGTCCCACAACCCCAGATCGCCGCCGGCGGCCTCGCCGAGGAGGTAAGCGTTCAACAGCAGACTCGATGGCGACATGATGTCCTCCCTGTTCAGGTGATTTCCCTGACTACCACACGGTTTCCGCTGGTCTCCACCACGCGGACCCTGTGTCCTTTTTCGATGAACTTTCCCGGCGCCACGACATCCACGCGCTTCCCGTCGATGAGAGCCATGCCGGCGGGACGCAGCGGAGTGATCGTCTCGCCCTCCTTGCCCTCGAGCCCCGGAATCGACTCGTCCACCGAGTGGGATGTCTCCCGGGAGAGAGTCCCGTGGAGCTGCAGGCGGCGCAGGCCGTAGCGCAGGATGACAAATCCGAACACCACCGCAGCGAGTATGGAGCCGAAGCCCAGCGTGCTGCGTCCCTGGTGGAAGAAGCCGAAGACGCCCAGCACGGTGCTCCCGATCGCGAAGAGGCCGAGGATTCCACCGCTGGGGATGAAGATCTCCAGGAGGAAGAGGATGACGCCCAGGCCCACGAAGAGAGCGGAGTAGAAGGGCTCGTCGATGAGAGCTTCCATGCGTTGCGTGCTCAGCACCCGAGAGTCACCCGGCGCGGCGATCTCCGATGGTTCTTGTAATAATGGATGTCCCGTTGATCGGCAATCCTACCCGCGTCTCTGGACTCATCTTTTTGCGCCGCCGCCTCCAGCGCCGCCCCCCTCGGCGGGCTCCGGGGCCACTATGGTCCGCGGACCGGACCGGCCGATGACGATGATGCGGGTTCCTTTCTCGATGAGCCCCCCCTCGGTGACGACATCGATGACGCGTCCGTCGTCGAGCAGCACGCTGCCGGCGGGCCGCAGTACCGTCTCCGCCACCCCGCGCTGCCCGACGAGCCCGGCTCGTTTCGCCTCGGCCTCTTCGGGGCTTTCGGCGGTGGCGACTGCCGAGATCGTGGTCCGGCTGATGATCCCTCTCCGCGCCATGAGCGTCGATTTCGGAAGAAACGCCAGCAGGGCGGAGAAGATGATCGACCCCGAACCGAATCCCACGATGAGGAGCGTGATCGCCTCCTGGACGTTCATCTGGCTCTCCAGCGCTGTGGGGTCCGGCGGCACCATGGCGAAGACGAGGCTCACGGCGCAGAGAGAGCTCCCCCCGAGCGCGAAGATGGCCACGCCCGGCAGCAGCAGCAGCTCCACGGCCAGGAGCGCGATGCCGATGCAGAAGAGCACGAGATCGAGCAGCGTGCCCGTCGGCACGGCGCTCCCCGTCACGGGGAAGAGGCTGCTGATGAAGATGGTGAGGAAGCAGCCGAAGCCGACGAGCGAGGGGAGGAAAGCGCCGAGCATCTTGATCTCGAGCAGGAATCCGAGGCACCCCACCAGGATCAGCAGGAAGCGCACGATCGAGTGGTTGAAGAAGTCGATCACGCC
>JAFGKN010000313.1 GCA_016928605.1 Planctomycetota bacterium
CCCCGCGGGAGCTGGGCCACGACCGCGCCCCACGGCAACCCCGAGGGATCGTTCGACATCTCGCGGCTGGCGGTGGCGGCGGGCGCGGTCTTCGTCGCGCGCGCGGCCGTCTCGCAGCCCGTGAAGCTGAGCCGGTATATCGAGAAAGGGATCCGGAAGAAGGGCTTCGCGCTCATCGAGGCCCTGACTCCCTGCCCCACGTCGTACGGCCGGCGGAACCGTCTCGGGCGGCCGGTCGACCACCTGCTCTGGCTCCGCGACCACGTCGTGGACGCCGGGAGGAAGGCCTCCGCTGAGGAGGAGGAGCGACAAGGGGATGCGGCGGAGCCGCGGCTCGTGACGGGGATCTTCGCCGACTGCGAGCGGCCGGAGTACACGGCGCGCTACAGGGATCTCGTCGAGTCGCTGGCCGGGGAGGATCCGGGGCCGCCGCTTCCGGAGAGGGAAGTGGTCACCGCCTGGGCCGAGAGGGAGGAGGAGCATCGCCCATGAGCTTTCGCTACGAGATGCGGCTGAGCGGCGAGGGAGGGCAGGGCCTCGTCCTCGTGGGGAAGATCCTCGCGGAGGCCGCGGCCATCTACGAGGGGATCAACGCCACACAGAGCCAGTCCTACGGTCCGGAGGCGCGGGGAGGCGCCAGCCGCTCGGAGGTGATCCTCTCGGACGAGGACATCGATTATCCCAAGGCCGTCGATCTCGATCTGCTGCTCGCTCTCACGCAGGAGGCCTGCGACCGCTACGTCAAGGACCTGCGGCCGGGCGGCCACCTGCTGATCGACGAGGACGCCGTCGCGAGGGTCCCGGAGGGCGAGCTCAAGATCTGGGCGGTGCCCTTCATCCGCGCCGCCCGCGAGCGGCTCGGGCGCGAGATCGTGGCCAACATCGTCGCGCTCGGCTTCATCACCCGTCTCGTGGGGCGCCTCTCGGAGGAGTCGGTCCGGGAGTCGATCCTGACGCGCGTGCCGAAGGGAACCGAGGAGATCAACCAGAAGGCGTTCGATCTGGGACTCTCGATGGCAGAGGAGCGGGGAGCGCGGAGGGGATGATGGCGACAGCGGACGGCGCGGCCGCGCTCCGGCGCCTCCGCGGCGGCGGGAGTCGGCCGCCGCGCGGAGAGGAGTCCACCGACACGCATCCGGAGCCATGAGGCGCTACTTCCAGAGGATCGAGCAGCGGGCGGAGGAGCTGGGCAACTTCCGGCGGAAGCCCCTCCGCGCCCTCGAGATCCACGGGCGGCGGCTCATCGACTGCCTGGAGGCGTCCGGTCGCTTCGACCGGGTCCACCTCGAGCAGCTCGCCACCGACTTCGGCAGCGAGATGGACGCCGTCCTGGAGGCCGGGCGCGACGAGGAGGAGAAGCTGATCCTGCTGGGGACCTACTTCGGGCTTCAGTTTCTCCTCATGAACATCCGCTCCATCGACCTCCTGCGCTCCAGCGCGGCGGGCGCGGAGAATCCGCTGGCGGTCTACCGCGAGTTCCTCAGGAAGGCCGCCGAGGACTTCGAGGAGCTCATCCGCGCGTACCTGGAGCGGCTGCTGGAGCTCTTTCTCGCCGGCGGCGAGAGGCCGGAGTTCATAGTCTGCGCGGTGGGGACCCGGCTGCACCAGGACGACGTGGACATGGGCATCATCGACGACGGCAGCCCCGCCCGGACCCGGCTGAACCGGGCGATCGGCAGGATGGCCCGCGAGATGATGCGCTGGACCAGCCTCCCCGACTTCTACCTCTCCGAGCACATCGGAGAGCAGGGCTTCACCGTCTCGATCGACGAGTACCGCGAGCGGCTCGACCGGCGGATCCTCGACTTCGTCAGCGCGAGCGAGATCCTCTCGGCGCGGCCCATCGTCGGCAGCCGCAGGCTCTTCCGGCGCTTCCAGCGCCTCATCCACGACCGGTACTTCCACGCCCGGCGGAAGCCCCGCCGCGAGCACGAGGGGTACCTGCGGGGTCTCCTGGGAGAGATCGAATCGCTCCTTCTCTGGCCTCGAGCCCCCGAGCGCATCAGCCCCAAGGACGACCTGCTGCGCCTTGTCGGCGGAGTCCTCTGGGCCTACCGGACCGTGGAGCGCGTGCGCGAGGCCGACGCCTGGCAGGCCTTCGGGCGGCTGGCCCGCTCGCCGGCGCGGCGGAGGAACCTCTTCATCTCGCTCGAGCGCAGCTTCACGTTCGTCGAGACCTTCCGCCATCTCTACCAGCAGTTCGCCGCGCAGGAGGAGACGATCGACCTCACGGATCCCCAGCAGCAGGAATCGCTGGAGCGGGTGGCCAACGCGATGGGCTACGAGGCCGTCGGCGTGGTCGGCGCCGGGCAGCAGCTCATCGTGCATTATCTCGAGCACGTGAAGGAGGGACGGAAAGCGGTGCGCGATCTCGTACCGCCGATCAGCGATCACATCCGGAAGATCACGGTCTTCGCGGACTGGCTCGGTCCGATCGCGCCCGCCGGACCCATCCAGGGGTCTCAGAGCCTGGCGTCCGAGTTCCAGCGCCGCGTGCTCTACTTCCAGGGCGTCAAGTACTGGAACGACCTGCTGGATGCCCTCGAGAACCGAGAGGGCGGGCTTCTCGACGCGATGCTCCGCGAGCTGGAAGCGATGGACGGTGCGGCGCGGGACCAGACGCTCCTCTACTTCGCCCGCTGGGGCTACCACACGTTCTACACCATGTTGCGCCTCCTCGCGATCGTTCGCGAGGGAGCCAGAGCTCGAGGCCGCCCAGATCTCTTCGCCTCGCTGGACCGGGCCTTCCTCGAGACGATCGAGGGCACGCCGGACGAGATCCGCCGCTTCTCGACGGTCTTCCTCTACTACCCCGATCTCGTCTACCGCTACCTCTCGCAGGTGGACGACGAGACCCTCGAGTACCTGCGGCGCCGGCTCGGCGGTCAGGTCTGGGACATCGAGGTCGCGGCCAACCAGAAGAGGCTTCTCTCCTTCTGCGAGATCCTCGAGACCTCCAGCCGCTTCTTCCGCAG
>JAFGKN010000314.1 GCA_016928605.1 Planctomycetota bacterium
CTCGGCTTCCCGTTCGATCTCCTCTCGATGCTCCTCCTGGCGCTCGGTGGGAGCGCTCTTCTCCTGCGCTGCGAGGGGGTGGTGGTGCCGTGGGCCTCTGCGTTGCTCGCCGTCCTCACGCTCTGTCTCTCCTTCCTTGCCTTCAGCGTCCTGTACGTCTGGATCCCGGTCGGAGGGTTTCTCCTGCTCGGCGGGATCCTGGGCATCGCGTCTCTGTACGGCAAGGTCGCTCTGGCCGGCGCCCTCTCGCGCCAGGTTCTCATCGAGTCGCGGCCGGAGGAGGGAAAGCCGGAGGAGCCACTCGCGGCCACCGACCTCGAGTGCTGGCCGCTGATCGCCGGCCTGATCAATCAGACGCTGCACCTGAACCGGTGCCTCCTTCTCGAGAAGCAGCCAGGGAGCGACAGCTTGAAGAACGCGATCTCGCTCAATTGCACCTTCAACGATATCGGAGAGCGCAGGAGAGACTGCTGCCGGACTCCCTATATCACGGCCAAGGAAGCCGGCGGTCCCATCCGGGTCGAGAGCTTCCTCCTCAAGCCGCTGGGCAAGGAGCTGCAGTACATCGCGCCGCTGGAGCATGCCGGCGACCTGCTGGGCTTCTGGGTGCTGGGCGTCGACGAGTCGAGGGTCCCCTCGGGCGCGTTCGAGCGGTTGATCAGCGATTACGCCGCGATCATCAGCCAGATGGTCTACCACCATCGCATCCGCCAGCGAGAACGGTCTGTCGCCCGGAGGCTGGAGATGTGCCTCGCCCACGACCAGACGAGCTTCGTCTACGGGCATCTCAAGCAGTCCGTCGGGCAGCTCAAGCGCAAGCTCAGATCGACGGAGATCATCATCGACAAGATCCAGACCGCCACCGTGGTCTTCAACCTCTTCGGCGACATCGTGAGCATGAATCGAAGGATGAAGGCCCTGATCGTCCAGGAGAGGCTGAAGCCGCGCCGGCTGACGGCGCTCGACTTCCTGAGCGCGCTCACGGAGTACGACGCTGACAAGGCCAAGAAGGTGCTCCGGCACGTACTCCTGGACCGGCAGGCCTTGACCATGCCGGCGAAGCTTTCCAGCGGCGGCTCGGGCAAGCATCTGATGCACCTGCAGCCTCTCCACCTGGGAGAGGCTGCGGCCGACGGCGAGGATGCGCGAGACCTTGCCGCTCGTGGAATCCTCTGCGAGGTGGTGGACGCGCGGAGCTTCACCGAGGTCTACGAGATGAAGGAGAGCCTCGCGCGGCGCCTCGGAACGCACCTCCGCAACGAGCTGGCATCCATCGACATCTCCTCGGCCCTCATCGCCGAGAGCTGGGTGTCCGAGGAGCAGAAGGTGCACGCGGCCCGCCTCGCTCAGGAGAAGGTCTCGCGATCGATGGAGCTGATCGTCGAGTGCCAGCAGTACTTCGACGGGAGCCGGGAGCTGGAGACTCTCGAGCGATTCCCGGTGAGCTCGCTCGACGCCTTCCGAGAGGCGCTGCGGCAGGTCCAGCCCCTTCTCGCGCAGAAGCGGCTGGAGGTGCAGGTCGAGAGTCCCCGGCTGATGAGCCACTGTCTGGCGTCCCGCGAGAGCCTCTCGACCGCCTTCACCGTGCTGCTGAAGCTCCTGATCGGTGACGCCATGGACAACAGCCGGATCGAGGTGAGCGCCGTCGAGAGCGAGGATCTGGTCGTCTACGAGTTGAGGAACCACGGCTTCGGCATCCCCAACGAGAGGTTTCAGGAGTTCCTCTTCGGCGAAAAGCCGCAGGCCGCGGGGAATCTCAAGATGCTGAGGGACTGCATCCACTGGGCGGAGTCCTGGGGAGGCGAGCTGGAGGCGGGGAGCGAGGTCGGAGTGGGCACGAGCGCGAGGCTTGGACTCGTGAAATTCATCTGACAGTTGAGTGAGGCATCGACATGAGCCTTGAACGAAAGCCGCAGATCCTGGTCGTGGATGACGACGCCGTCTACCGGGAGCTGCTCGAGATGGCGCTCGAGGGCAGAGGATACGAAATCCTGCTCGCCCAGGATGGATCCGCGGCCTGCGCCATCCTGGAGAGAGAGGATCCTGACCTGATCCTCCTCGACATGCTCATGCCGCGGCTCGATGGGATCAGGTTTCTCGAGTGGCTTCGCCAGGAGGCCAGGCGTGACATCCCGGTCCTGGTCAACACCTGTCTCGACCAGAGGGAGGCGACGGTGAACGCCCTGGTGGCGGGGGCCACCGAGGTCGTCGTCAAGCCCGTGAGCCTGCCGCTTCTCTTCCAGAAGCTGGATGACATGCTCTCGAGCATAGCCCGGGCGCGGGAGTCCTCGCGAGGAGCCGGGCGCCCGCTCGAGGAGTGGACGCATGGATGATGGATCGATCCCGGCCGCTGCTCGCGCCATGGCGCGACAGCGCCCGGTGGGTGAGCGAAACGGACGACGGCAAGGGAGAACACCTTGTTTCCCCTGAGGATCTTCCCTGAGAACAGCCTGGCGCAGTCGGTGATCACCACCGTCTGGGTGGGGGTCTTCGTCGTCTCCTACTTCAACCTGCGGCTGGGCTGGCCGTTTTCCGGGCTCGTCGTGCCCGGTTACCTCGTGCCTCTGATGATCGCGAAGCCGACGGCCGCCGCGGTGGTCTGCATCGAGGGCTTTCTGACCTACCTCATCGTGCGGTACGCCTGCAACCACTACATGGGATCGGGCCTCTGGTCGAGCTTCTTCGGGCGGGACCGCTTCTTTGCCCTCATCGTGGCGAGCATCATCGTGCGGCTCTTGCTGGACGGCATCCTGCTTCCCCTCGCCGGCGAGTTCATCAACCGCCGTCTGAACATCGATTTCGATTACCGGAACCACCTGAGCAGCTTCGGGCTGATCATCGTGGCTCTCATCGCCAACCAGTTCTGGAAGACCGGATTCGTGCGGGGGCTCGTCCCCTTCTGGACGACCGTGGGGATCACCTACGCGATCATCCGGTTCGTCCTGATCCCGTACACGAACTTCAACATCGGCAACCTCGAGTACATGTACGAGAACATCTCGACCTCCCTGGTGGCGAGCCCCAAGGCCTACATC
>JAFGKN010000315.1 GCA_016928605.1 Planctomycetota bacterium
CGGACCTGCCGCCGCCCGTCATGGCGCCGTAGCCGAGTTTGGACTCGTCGTCGAGACGCGTGAGCCTAAGGCGCTTGTTGAAGGCCTTGAGGGCCGCCTTGAGCTCTTCGCGGGTGGGTGAACCGGCCGGCTGCGCAGCCTCGGACTCTTCCATGCGATGCTCCTGTCCAGTCTGCTGAAACGATGAACAGCACGCACCAGGCTACCACCTCCGACCTCGCCGGAGAAGAGCCTCGGCAGCCGCCCAGCGGCTAGGATGCACGCCGTCCAGGACGGTTGGCCGTTGCGCGCCCGTGCTTTTTGCCGTGAGATGGGACTCGGCGGTCCCAGGACCGCCGGGTCTGCAGGACTCAGGGTTTGCCAGCCGAGCGCCGAGAGCGGGAGAGCACCGATGCGACAGGATGGAGCGAGATCGAGCGTCACACGCCGCCGTTTTCTCAAGGCCTGTGCCGGGACGGGCGCCGCGATCCTGGCGCCGATGGTCGCGCCGAGCAGCGCGCTGGGGCTCGGAGGAGCGGTCGCTCCCAGCGACCGGATCGCGCTGGGCGGCATCGGCATCCGGCATCGCGGCGGCTACGTCCTGGGGTTCTTCCTCGATCAGCCCGACGTGCGTTTCGCGGCCATCGCCGATGTCCGGGCGGATCAGCGGCAGGCCGTCAAGGCGGCGGCGGATCGGCGCTATGGCAACAGCGATTGCGCCGTTTACCGCGATTTCCGCGAGCTGCTCGCGCGCGACGACATCGACGCCGTGCTGATCGCGACCGGCGACCGGTGGCACGCACTGGCGTCGATCCTGGCGGCGAGGGCCGGCAAGGACATCTACTCGGAGAAGCCCTGCGCGATGACGATCGGCCTCGCCCGGTCCCTCGCGGACGCGATCCGCCGGCACGGGAGGGTGTTCCAGGCCGGCACCCAGCGCCGCACGGTCGGCAACTTCATCCACGCCGTCCGGCTCGCCCAGGAGGGAGCGATCGGCAGGCTGCATACGCTTCACGCTTCCATCTACCGGCTGCGAGAGGATCACAGCTGGCTGCCGGCCCAGCCCGAGCCGCCGAAGGATGTCGTCGACTGGGACCTGTGGCTGGGGCCGGCTCCGTGGCGTCCCTTCAACCAGCGCTACGTCGACGGCGGCTGGCGCGGATACTTCGACTTCGACTCCGGCGCCACTCTGCTCGACTGGGGCGCGCACACCCTCGATCTCTGCCAGTGGGCCAACCAGGCCGACTCCACCACGCCCGTCGAGTTCGAGCCGGTCGAGAGCGAGACCGACAACGTCATCGCCGGCCGGTACGCCAACGGCGTGAAGGTCGTCCTGCGCTCGGAGGGCTGGCTCGGGCTCGGCACCTGCCCCGTCCGCTTCGAGGGCGACGAGGGATGGGTCGAGACCGGCGACACCGGGCGGATCGCCATCTCCCCGGAGTCACTTCGGCCCCGGAGCCTGAGCGGCGTCATAGCCGGCACCTCGCCCCAGTACCACGTGCGCGATTTCCTCGACTGCGTCAAGTCGCGCGCGAGGCCGGCGGCCAACGCGGACATCGCCTGCTACTCCCACATCGCCTGCCACGCAGCCTACATGGCGTGGAAGCTGCGGCGCAAGGTGACCTTCGACCCGGTCAAGGAGGAGTTCGTCGGCGACGACGAGGCCAACCGCATGCGGACGCACGCCATGCGCGAGCCGTGGCGGGTCTGATGGCCGAGAGGACGTGCTGGAGGACCGCCGCCACGGCGGAGTGGCGCGCGAATGGAGCAGAGCCAGCGCGCACGACCGCGTGACACCTGCAACAGGGAGGCGAGAGATGAGACGAGCCAACAGGGGCAAGGCCGCGTGGGACGTGGCAATCCGCGGCCCCGGCGGGGCGATGGCGCTCGCGGCCGCGGTCGGCGTGATCCTCGCCATCAACGCGACCGACGCGTTTGCGACGCCGGCGCAGGAGGTGCTCCGCGCCTCGCCCGGCAAGACCGGAAGCGAGGACCGCGCGGCGGACCGCCTCAACATCCTCCTCTTCACCGCGGATGACCTGCACGACGAGTCGGTCGGAGCGTTCGGCGGCCGGCCCGAGGGCCTGACGCCGCGTCTCGACCGCTTCGCCCGCCAGGGGATGCGCTTCGACCGCGCGCATGTCAACGCCGCGATCTGCGCGCCGAGCCGCGCGGTCATCGCGACGGGCCTCTACAGCCACCGCAGCGGCGCCATGGGCTTTTTCAAGGCCCGCGCCGGCACGCCCGACATCGTGACGACCTTCCAGCGCGCGGGCTACCTCGCCGGCATCCTCGGCAAGGTCGGCCACTCCACGCCGACCGACTCCATGCGGTGGGACTACGAGTTCGACCAGAAGGACCTCGGCAACGGACGGAATCCGGAGATCTACCACCAGCGCAGCCGGACGTTCCTCGAGCGCTGCCGGAAGGAGGGCAAGCCCTTCTACTTCATGGTCAACTCCCACGACCCGCACCGACCCTACTGCAATCCCGAAAGGCTCACCGCGGGCGCGGCGATGCCCTCGCGGATCTACAAGCCGTCCGAGGTCGCGGTGCCGGGCTTCCTTCCGGATCTGCCGGGCGTCCGGGAAGAGCTGAGCCAGTACCTCAACTCGGCGCGGCGGCTCGATGATACCTTCGGGAGAGTCCTCGACGCTCTCGAGGAGTCAGGCTTTGCGCGCAGCACGCTGGTGGTCTTCCTGTCGGACAACGGCATCGCCGTGCCCTTCGCGAAGTGCAACACCTGGTTCCACAGCACGCGCACCCCGCTGCTGGTCCGCTGGCCCGGCGTCGTCGAGGCGGGGAGCGAGAACCGCGGCGATTTCGTGTCGGGCGTCGATCTCTTCCCCACGTTCCTCGAGGCGGCCGGCGTCGTGGGCCCGGAGTCGCTGGACGGGCGGTCGTTCGTGCCGCTCCTGAGGGGCAAGACGCAGACGGGCAGGGACCACGTCTTCACCCAGATCGACAAGAAGGCCGGAGGCGACGCCGTTCCCATGCGATGCGTCCAGAGCCGCAGGTACGGCTACATCTACAGTCCCTTCAGCGACGGGCGGCACGTCTACCGGAACAACAACGAGGGCCTGTGCATGAAGGCGATGCAGGAGGCGGCGAGGAGCGATCCGGCCGTCGCCGCGCGCATCGCGCTCTTCCGGTACCGCGTGCCCGAGGAGCTCTATGACCTCGAGAAGGATCCCGACTGCCTGAAGAACCTCATCGACAGCCCGGAGCACCGCAAGGCGATCGACGCGCTTCGGGCGCGCCTGCACGCCTGGATGGAGGCGACCGCCGATCCGATGCTCGAGGCTTTCCTCAACCGCTCCGACCGCGCCGCCGTGGACGCCGCGATGCGGAACGCGTACGGCGCGCCGGCTGCGGATGCGCCGCGGGGAAAGAAGCGGCAGCAGGAGACGAAGGCCAAGGCCGCGCGGGACTGACGGCCGGCTGCGGATGCGTCGCCGAGGAGGCAGCGGCAGATGGCGAAGGCATCGGCGTCTGGTGGCGCGCCTGGAAGAGCGGGCGTGGGGGGATGCCCTGCGGTAGAATCGGCGGTGTCGTTCCGCAGCCGAGATCCCGCCGGCGTCGCCGGCCGGAGTAGGCGGATCCTACTGCTTCCACGGGAGACATCCATGCGTCGAGCTCTCACTCTCCTCGGCGTCGCACTCCTGGCGGCGCCGCTCGCGGCGCGGCCGTCGCCGCTTCCGGTGGATCGCGCCGAAGGCGTAGGGGCGAGCCTCGAGCTCACTGCCGAGGTCGTGCCGGACGAGCGGATCGCGAGCGGCGCGGAGTGGCGCTTCTTCCGCGGCCGCGCGGAGCCCTCGGATGGCACGCTCGACTGGACGCTGCCCGCCTTCGACGACTCCTCGTGGGAGACCGGCGCCGCCGGCATCGGCTACGGAGACGGCGACGACGCGACGGTGCTCTCCGACATGGAGGATGCCTACACCACCGTCTACGCGCGGAAGAGCTTCGAGGTGATCGATCCGGACAGCATCGGGATCCTCGAGCTGAGCATCGACTTCGACGACGGCTTCATCGCGTTCGTGAACGGCCGCGAGATCGCTCGCTTCAACGCGGGTCCGGCAGGGAGCTTCCCCGCCCACGACGGCGTGGCGAGCGATGCGCACGAAGCGGGGGATCCGATGACCTTCACGATCACCGGCGCGGCATCCTTCCTCGCTGCCGGGGCGAACGCGCTCGCCGTGATGGGCCTCAACGACGACATCGGCAGCTCCGACTTCAGCCTGCATCCTCGCCTGCGGACGGATGGCCCCCTCGGCGCGGGCTGCGGCGGCGATGTCTACGTGTCCGGGGACGAAGTCCTGCTCGCCGGCACGGCGCCGGACGGGACGAGCGAGGTGAGGGTGAACGGCGAGATCGCCCTTCTCGTGCCCGCCGAGAGCCGCTGGTCGTGCCGCGCTCCGATCCCGGCAGGAGGCGGGATCCTGCTGGTGGAGGCGATGGATGCCGGCGGCGGCGTGATCGCCGGGCGGACTCTGAACGCCGTTGCAGCCACTCCCTTCTCCGGCGAGGTTGTCGGCGATCTCACGTTGCCGGCAGGCGAAAGCCCCTACGTCGTCATCGGCGAGATCGCGGTGCGCGCGGGGGGACGGCTGGCGATCGAGCCCGGCTGCGAGCTCCTGATCCGGCCCGGCGTGGGCTTCCTGGTCGAGGGAAGCATCCGGGCCATCGGCACCGAGGAGGCCCCCATCCGGTTCACGCGCCTGCCGTGCCAGGAGAGCTGGGGATTCTTCGAGTTCGACGGCTCCCGCGGCGAGAACCTCTTCGCGCACTGCGAGTGGTCCTTCGGCGGCGGCGACCCCGGCTGCCTCACCCTCGAGGACAGCGATCTGGAGCTCGATCACTGCATCATCCGAGACATCGACGGCGAGGGCGTCCACGCGGTGGGATGCATGACGCGGATCCGCCACTGCCTCACCGAGCGGACCGAGGAGGCTCTGAGCCTCGACGCGGGCGACACCTTGGTCGAGTACTGCATCGTGCGCAACACCACCGGCAAGAGCGACCTGATCGATCTCAACGACTCCGATCCGCCGGCGCGCATCGCGTTCAACGAGATCTACGGAACGACCGACGATGGGCTCGACATCGACCGCGGCGAGGTCCTCCTCGAGGGCAACATCATCCACGACTGCGGCGACCAGGCGATGTCGCTGGTCGGGGAGGGCTCCGCGACCGTCCGGTCCAACATCTGCTACGGGAACGGCCACGGGCTGTCGGTCAAGGACTCCTTCGTGTGCGTCGCGGAGCAGAGCACCTTCGCCTTCAACAGCGAGACAGGCGTGCGAGCGATCGAGAAGACCGCCGGCAACGGCGGAGGGATCGTCACGCTCAAGGACTCGATCGTCTGGGGCAACGGAGACGATCTGCTCGTCGAGGCGGATGGCTCCATCGATGCCTCCTACTGCGACGTCGGCGACGAGCTGGTGGACGGTCCCGGCAACATCAGCGCCGATCCGCTCTTCGCGGATGCCGCCGCCGGCGACTTCCGCCTGTCGGCCGGATCCCCCTGCATCGGCGTGGCCTCCGACGGCGGCGACCTCGGTGCTTTGCCTTGCGGCACTCCTCCGCCGTCCCATCTTCGCGGGGATTTCACCGACGACCGGAAGGTCGACATCGCGGATGCGATCGCGGCGCTCGCCTTCATCTTCCAGGGAGGCGCGCCGCCGCGGTGCGCGGATGTCGCCGACGCGAACACCGACGGAGACGTCGACATCTCCGATCCGATCTTCACGCTTCTCTTCCTCTTCGCTGGCGGCCCGGCGCCGGATCCGGCCGAGACGGACTGCGCCGGCTGAGTCTTCACGACTCGGGCGCAACACTGCCCCTGAGGGGCTCGAGGCCTGCGGCTGGCAGGTGGCGTCTGCGTTCAGGAGCGGATAGGATAGCGGTCTTTCGGGGTCGATGGCTGCGAGCATCCTCGCAAGACAGTTTCATAGCTGCACCCAGAGGAACAAGAGCATGCTTCACGAGTCGAGAGCGGAGCGCCATCTTCGCTCCTTCAAGCGCCGTCTTCCGGGCCGCGGCGTCTCCATCGCCTGTCTCGTCACGATGGCCGCGCTGGCGCGGATGCGCTCTCTCTCCGCCGAGACCGCCGGTCCGGCCGACTCCCCCTGGTTCGAGCGGTGCCTCGTCGGCATGGAGGTCGGCCCCACGGGAGCGCAGTTCGGCCACAGCGACAAGGACGACGCGCGCTACGCCGCGCGCTTCGACGGCGCGGAGATCGTCCGGCGTTGCGTCGCCGCGAGCAGCGAGTACGTGGTGATCTGGGCGCGCGACGGCGATTACGCGTACTACGACTCCGAGGTCGCGCTCAAGTGCCCCGGTCTCGGATCGCGCGACGTCCTGCGCCAGACGGTCGAGGAGGCTCGCAAGCACCGCCTGCCCGTCATCGCCTACTGCGTCGTCCA
>JAFGKN010000316.1 GCA_016928605.1 Planctomycetota bacterium
ATCCCCCCCGGCTTCCACGATCCGGACATCCCAGGAGGCCTTCTCCTTGCGAAGCATGGGGTACGTCCGCCGCGCTGCGCTCGGGGTTTCGCTCTCGAGAGCGACCGTGCGGGGATCCCCGCGGAGCACGCGCACCTCGACCAGCAAGTCGTCGCCCACCGCCACGGTCTCGGGGATGGGCGGATACTGCTGGAGGATGGTCTCCTTCGGCCACTTCGTTCCCCGGAGGAGCAGGTTGCGCTCGAGCCAGATGGATGCGAGCCCTGGAGATGCGATGGAGAGGACCAGGATGGCTCCGGTCAGGATCCCGAGAAGGACTGCCCGCCTGCGCAGGTGACGGAGCCGGAAGATGCGGTCGAAAGCGATCTCCCTCGCGCGGCTCTCCACATCGGCGACCACGCTGGCGATGAGATCGGCGGAGACATGGCGCGCGCCCTCGACCCCGGGGCGCGTGAGCTCGATCGCCGTGATCAGAGACTGGTGGAGATCCGGATTCGAGGCCTCCACGAGGAGAGCCAGGCTCTCGTCCGGGATGACCCGCGACAGGGGGCGGACGAGCCGGGCGGCGGTCCACGCGACCAGCAGAGAGAGTCCCACCATCAGGAAGAAGAGGCGGACCCCCCACGGCAGGTCCAGCAGGTAATCGAGAACGAAGGAAGCCGCCGCGGCCAGGAGCACCGCCCGGCCCAGCCCGACAAGGCCGTCGAAAAGGTGGAGCTGCCGCGCGCGCGCGCGCAACCGGCTCAGAGCCGCGAGGTTTCGGATCGGCTTCGCCGGCGCGGTCTGCGGATGGACGTTCTTCGATGTGCCGGCGGTCGCGGAGGACAAGGCTCAGTTCTCGGTGATCGGCAAGTACTGGTTGGGAAACTGCAGTATGATCGTCGCCATGGCCGTCGCGTAGTTCGCGCCGACGAGGTCGACCCAGCAACCGTCGGGCTCCTGCAGCGAGAGCAGGTCCTGCTTGATGTAATCCTCGTACCAGCTCCGCCACTCGGCCCCACCCCTCTGGAACATCGCCTGCACGGCGTAGTACTGCCCGTAGTAGTAGTCGAAGCTCGAGCGAGCCTCGATACGGCGGGGCCGCGACCAGCGGAGGTAGGTGACGGCCTTGCGGAGCTTCTCGGGCTCCTGGTACTCTCCGGCGAGGTAGAGGGTGGCCAGCCCCGCCGCGGTCAGGGGAAACGTGGCTCGGCTGCGGAGACCGCGGTCCTCGATCTGGTACGTGAAGGCTCCGATCTCGCTGATGAAGCTCGAATTGACGTACTCGACGGCGGCATCGATCGTCTCCTTCGGCACGGCGATGCCCGCGTTGCGCGCGGCCCGCAGAGCCATCACCTGGCAGACAGTGACCGACATGTCGGCATCGGGCGCGTTCGGCTGGTACCGCCAGCCGCCGAGGCTGTTCTGGGAGTTGACGATGAGCTGCGTGGCGCGCTTCAGGGTGCGCTTCAGGTCGCCCCCGTCGCGCGAGAAGCCCATGCCGTAAGCTTCCGCCAGGAAGAGGGTGGCGAAGGCGTGGCTGTACATGCGCGAGTTGTTCGCGCTGATGTAGCCCGTCGAGGACGTGCTGCGGATGAGGTAGTCGATGGCCTTCTGAACGACCTGCGCGCCGTGGACCAGCCGACCCCGAGCGTCGGCGAAGCGCCCCGGCCCCTGGTCGGGCAGCGTTCCCCCCGCGAGGAACGCGAGCCCCGCGAGCGCCGTCACGCCCACGTGAGGCTTCACGGCGCCGCGATAGGACATCAGCACCTTCCGCCCCACGCGGTCCGTCCAGGAGCCGTCCTCGTTCTGATGCCGGGCGAGGTAGGCCAGCCCCCTCTGGACGGCCTCCAGGACGTCGCGGTCGATCCCCAGTCCTCGGCTCCAGTCATCGCGGAGCGCGCGAGGCGCCTCGCTCCCCGCGCCGGGGACGTCCGGCGCCGCGCTCGCAGCGCTCCTCCCGGAGCTCTGCGCGGCGATCGGCGGCGCCAGGAGAGCCGCGAGAGCCGCGGCCAGCGGGAGGAGCGGACCTGCCCGCCGCGGCTGGCTGGGGATCGAGAAGCGGGGCATCATCAACATGTTTCGCGGCGGATCGCTCTCCGGCATCGACTTCGTCAGAGTGCCCGCAGGGGGCGGAATTCGCGCTGAGCGCTCGTCACCATCATAACGCCTCGGATGCGCCACGTCCCACCGAAACGCCTCCTCACTGGCTCGGCGGGCCGAAGGCCGAGAGCATCCGGTTGGATATGACGAGCACGAGGTCCTCCGCGACGTGGACCCGTCCCGGATAGTGATAACGCCCATGGCGCGACGGCGGAAAATCCTCCAGCAGAAGCGCGCGCGGAAGGCCGAGATCCCAGTCCACCAGGTTGAGCTGCCTCGCGTCGGCGTAGACGACGCCGGATTGCGTCAAGGCCCCGGCCGCCGGGATGCTCCCCCTCCGGAACCGCCCCGCCATCAGCTCCTTGCGCGGCCCGGCTCCGGGAGGAAAGCGGCCCTCGTCGGTCATCGCCGTCAGATCGAGACTCGCGACTCCGGCCCGCCCGGTGAAGAACAGCCTCCGATCCCTGTAGCCGAGCAGGTCGCGGAGATCTCCGCCGGAGTTGTTGAAGGACCAAAGCACGCGCCCGCCGGCCGACGGGCCGTCGGGCCCGCGGCCGGTGTCGAGAGCGAGGAGGTGCTTCGAGTCGCGCGGCGTCACCACCAGCATCGATCCCACGAGGAGAGGCGGATGGTTCCCCCAGTAGAGCGCCCGCCACCGCGCGCTCGGACCGCGAGTGCTCTGCATCTCCAGCGAGTCGTAGGTCGTGAGCCAGAGCATCCGCCCCGAGGCGGCGTCCAGCGCGGCGACCGCTCCCTGGTTTGTCTGGCAGTAGAGCACGCCGTCATCCTCCACGATGTGCGAGGCGAACGGCTCCCTGGCGATCTCCCCGAACATCGTCAGCTCCATCTGGCTGCTGCAGACGTGGGTCTCCCAGATCGTCTCGCCGGTGACGAGATCGAGCGCGCGCACGAGGCTGTCGACGAAGCCCGCCTGCTTCCACCCCGAGACGAACACCCTTCCGGCACGGACGACCGCCGGAGATGTGAAGCTGATGTCGGCGGGGCTCGAGACCGGGCGGAGGGGATCCTCGAAGCCCGCTGGAGGGAGGCCGCGCCTCCGGCCGCCGGCCGGCGCAGCCCCGCGCTGCGCCGCAGCAGCTCCACCTCCGGGCTCCTGCCTTTCTCCCGCCGCGGATTCCCAGGGAAGCGTCCGCCACAGCTCCTCTCCGGAGCGAACGTCGAAGGCCACCAGCGAGCGGGTCGGAATCTCGCCCCGCACCTCGTATCCCATGTAGTCCGCGACCTCGATGAAGTGGCTGATGTACTGTCCGATGAGGATCTCGTCGGGAAACGACGGCGGCGGTCTCCACGAGGGATCGTGCTTCTTCTTCCAGAGCGTCACCGTGTAGTGGGCGGAGTCGCTCCGCTCTCCGAAGCGCTGCGCCTGCCGCAGGCGCGCGGGATCGGGCTTGTGGATCTCGCGCAGGATCCTCCCCGCTCGCGGACGCCCATCGAGGAGATAGAAGGAGAAGACCCCCGAGAGGAAGACCCTCCCCTCGTCGAGGAGAGGCGTGAACGGATAGTCCACGGCCGGGAAGCTCACCGGCAGCCGCAGGCGCGCGATCTCGCTTCCGAACGGTGGGTCATTCAGCGAGTAGTCCGCCGGCTCGACGATGCCTCCATCCGAGGACCAGAGCCAGCTGTCCCAGGAGAGCGCGAGGACGGAGGCCGGCAGCGAGGGCGAGGGCCCTGCGCGCAGCTCGCCGCCCCAGCGGCTCGGAGGCGGCGCCACGTGGCGATCCTCGATCCGCGGGATGTCCACATCCTCCCCGAGCCGCTCCGCGAGCGCCTCGAGCTCATCGGTCGCCGCGGGCTCGGCGCCGGGGCCTGGCAGCCTGGCGCGCAGGACGCGGTAGCCCGCCTCATCGCCGGCGAGCCGCAGCGAGAGCAGCATCTTCAGCCGCAGGCGGCCGGGCAGCCCGCCGCCCGCCGAAGGATCGGGAGCCAGCCCCCGGTAGGCGAGGAAGGCGCGGGTGAACCGTCCCTCCTCGAACCATCGGTCCCCGAGGATCTCCCGAGCCGCAGCTCCCTCGGAGCTCAGGAAGAACTCGCGATCCAGCCGCTCGAGCGCGAGGGCGTCACCGCTCTCCTCGAAGCGCCTCAGCAGCTCGGCCGCGGCCGAGCGCTGCCGCTCGCGACAGGCCTCGACAGCCTCCGCGGGGAGGCTCTCCATGGCGCTCCGCAGCAGGATCTCCGGAGCCAGGAACCTGCGGCCCGCGGCCGGCGTGCCCCGGAGCGCCCCGGCCGCCCGAGGGAAGATGCTCTCGTCGAGGCTGTCATCGCCGGCGGCCATCTCGGGAGGCGGCTCCGTCACCCGGACGAGCGCGGGAGGCGGCGATGAGAGCGTCCGCTCGAAGAAGGCGAGCGCTCGAGCCACCGGCCCTGCCTCGACATCTCGGAGCGCCTGCTCGATCGAGAGCTTCAGGTCGGCGTCCTCCGCGGGGATCACGACCCGGTCCTCCGCCCGTCCGACTGCCGCGCAGAGGAGCGCGAGAGCGGAGGCGGCGACGAGAAAGGCGCCGGCCTGTCTCCTTCGCCGCGGAGGGGAGGTCTCGCCGTCGCCTTCAGGTGGGATCGGGAAGTGACTGGAGCTCATGTCAAAGCAATCGAACCATCTTGCGGAGGATCCATTCGAGGGACAGCAATGCCGTGAAGAGGACGAGTATCCACCACTCGTCCCAGAGATCATCGCGGTCCACCAGCCCTGCCTGGGAGCGCGAGAGGCCCTGGACTCCGTCGACGGCCCTCTGGACCTCATGAAGATCAAGATACTGCCC
>JAFGKN010000317.1 GCA_016928605.1 Planctomycetota bacterium
GGGGAGCTCCGGGCCGGCCCGAGCCTGGGCTGGACGGCGGCCGCGTACGACCTCTGCCACGATGCCTGGGACGAAGCCTTCCGGAGGCGGATCGCGCTCGCCATCCAGGACTACGCGGACCGCGAGGGCGGCGAGTGGAACGAGCCCGAAGGCATCACACTCGAGAAGATGGTCCTCCAGCCCAGGCAAGGGCCGAGGTCGAATCACTTCGGCGCGGTCGTGGGCGGCTCGGGGCTCGCGGTCCTCGCCATCCGCGGCGACCCCGGAACGGACGGCGAGCGGCTGGAGCTCTACCTGCGCGTCCTCGAGAGGCAGGTCGTCCGCCACCTCTCGGCCGGATGGGGCGATGGGGGGTACTACAGCGAGGGATGGGGCGCGAGCACCGTGGGCACGCAGGGCGGGTTCCTCTGCTTCCTCCAGGCCCTCAAGGTCGCCGCCGGGCACGACTACCTGAACGCCGAGCGGCCCAACGCATCGTACATCACGATGATCCCTCGGTGCCTGATGCTCATCGGCCCGCCCGCGGCGCTTCCCTACCGCTCGAGGATGGGCCCGACGTACGGCAGCGCGGAGTTCCACCGGGAACGGCGGGGCTTCTCGCACGGAGGGCACTTCTCCGAGGGATTCGGCGCCATCGCCGACCGCTTCAGGCCCGGCCTCCTGTGGACCTACAACCACGTCGTGGAGCCGGACGAGGCGCGGCGCGACTTCGACGCCTGCAGCCTGTACCCCCACCGAGCCCTGCTGGCGCTCGTGAACTGGCCCACCTTCTCCGGCATCGCGGAGAGGAACCCGGCCGAGGTCATGCCGCTCGCGACGGTGGATCACCTGTACGACTACTTCGTCTTCCGCAACCGCTGGAAGGACGCCCAGGACATCGTGACCACGGTCCTCATCCGCCAGCCGGACGGCACCAAGCCGCGGGAGGTCATGGTCTGGGGGCTGGGCCTGCGCCTTCAGATGAACGAGCCGGATCGAAACGCCCCCGTGACGCATCATCGCGCGGCGAGGGACGGAAGCGGCGAGGTGGCGGCCGGCCGCTTTGCGATGGCCGTCGATTACGGCGGCTCAAGCGGCGCCGACGCTCTCGTGGTCACCGCAGGGAGCGAGGTGAGGAAGCCTCCAGCCGGCTCCGGGATGGCGAAGCTCACGGTCGTGCGGGCGGGCTCGGTCGAGCTCAACGTGCTCACGCTCAGCTCCACCGGCAAGCACCCCGACCTCAAGGTCGCGGGCAACCGGCTGACCGCGGGCGGCCAGGCTGTCGTCCTCGAGGACGGCTGCCTTCGATTGGAGAGATTCGAGGAGTGACAACGATCCGCCTTCCCGGCCCCTTTCACCTCGCCGGCACCGTGAATATAGGCTCCATCCTCTTGGCCGCAATTCTGCTCTCCGTGCCTCCGCCGGCTCGAGCGGCCACCTGGCAATATTGCGTGCTTCTCGAGCCATCCGGCGGCCCAGCGAAGGGAGGGGGGGATGAGGCATCGCAGAGCGCACCGAAGAATGGCGCGCCGGAGAAGCCAGCAGAGGAGCAGCCATCGCCGGAGAACACGGCGCTGAAGCCCAGGGCGCCAGAGGCGGCATCGCCGGCGGAGCCAGGGCAGAAGGCGAGGCAACGCGCCTCGTCCGAGCCTCGCAGGGCGTACCTGTGGCTTCCGCCGGCATCGAAGGGCATCCGCGGCGCGCTCGTGGGCGGGAAGCTCGGCATCGAGCTCGAGCTCGCGCTCGATCCGGCGGTGCGGAATGCCTGCGCCGAGTGCGACCTGGCCATCGTCTACTTCGCCCCGCACATCGACGCCACGTTCCATTACTGGGAGGAGGGCAGCACCGCCTCTCTGCGCTGGCTCGAAGCCATGACCGCTCTCGCGCGAGCGAGCGGGCATGCGGAGCTCGCCCAGGTTCCCTGGATCACGATGGGCCATTCCACGGCCGGCATCTTCTGCCGCAACGTGGCGTACAGGTGGCCCGAGCGCGTTGCCGGCGTCATCCACATCAAGAGCGGCAACATCCACCAAGCGCAGCATCTGCCGCCGGAGGGGTCGCTCGCGGGAGTGCCGCTGCTCGCGATGAATGGGCAGTTCGAGACGTTCGGCCCGGAAGGCGGCCTCCGGCCCGAGCTCGGCCGCGAGACCCAGTGGGTGCTCGTGCTCGACGACTTACAGAGGCTCCGGCGGAAGGATCCCCGGCACCTGGCATCGCTCTGGATCGACCTGGGCGCCGATCACTTCCACGGCTCGCCTGCGCTCGCCGAATACGCGGCTCTCTTCATCCGGAAGACGGCGAGGTACCGGATCCCGGCTGCGCCCCCGGCGCCCGGGTCCGGGGAGCCCGTCAGCTGCCTCCCGGTTGCGCTCGAGGACGGCTGGCTCGCGGACGGGAACCTCCGCGAGCCGGCAGCCGAGCCGGCGCCGTACGCTGCGTTCAAGGGCGACCAGAGCGCGGCCCTCTGGCACTACGACGAGGAGATCGCTCGGGCCGCGGCCCGCCATCACGCGAAGCTCGAGGCGCACCAGTGCCTCTCGACTCCATCGCTCACCTGGGCTGGGGAGGACGGCTGGACGCTCCGGGCCGCCGCCGCGTTCCTCGATGCGCTGCCGCCCGAGTACGGCGGGAGCGCGGGTGGAAAGCCCTGTGGCCGCGCCGCAGGACCCATCGTCTACCACGGCAAGCCGGGCGAGCCGGTCGAGCAGACGGGGCCCGACACGTTCCGCGTGCTCCGGCCGGCTCGGGACATCCACATTGCCGCCGCGAGCCCGGGAGATGAGCGGGTCCGGCCGACGATCCGCTGGGGGACCATCAAGATCCCGCCCACAGAGCCCCAGGCGGGCCAGGTCGTCCTGAGCCAGATGATTGAGTTCCCCTCCCCGCCCGACCTTCCTGCGGCTGGCGGGAGCGCTGCCCTCGCGGCGAGGGCCAGCTCCGGGCTCCCCGTGGCGTAC
>JAFGKN010000030.1 GCA_016928605.1 Planctomycetota bacterium
CGCCGAGGGGCTCGTGTTCATCGACGAGGGCAGAATCTCGCCGAGCGCGAGCGCCCAGACGACGCGCCTCGCGATCGACGCCGCCGGCCGCGTCCACTGCTCGTTCTACCGCAACACCGGCAACGGCCAGTACGAGCACCGCGTCTTCGACATCGAGGCGGGTTGGGGCGAGAGCACGAACCTCGGCAACACGGCGGCTCCGAACGACGTGTGGGGCTCGCTTGCGGCCGATGGCCTCGGAAACGTGCACACGCTCTTCATCGAGGACTCGACCGACACCTCTCCGCTCTGGCGGGTTCAATACCGCCGCTGGGACGCCGTCGCCGGCTGGGGGGAGGCCGTGACTTTCCGCGAGATCGCGCCCGAGCAGCGCACGGGGATCGCGAACAACAACATCTTCGCGATCGCCTGCGACGAGCCGAGCGGCAAGGTCACCATCCTCTACCGCGACCTGAACCGCGGCGGTCCGCTCGGCATCGTCGAGAAAGAGCTCGAAGACGGCGGTTTCGGGGAGTTCGTAGAGCTGGAGCCCCCGACGATCGGCCCGCACGCGTACTACTCGCCCTCGATCCGCGGGAGGCTCTTTCCGGCGTCCGACCGCACGCTCCACGGGATGCACATGACCTGGCAGCACCGCCCCGACCCGGAAGGGCCGCCCTACTCGCTGACCTTCGCGGCGCTCGGCGGCTCCGGCGGAGCGATCTTCCGCCGGGGCGATACCGACGGCGACAGCATCTGGAACCTCACCGACGCTGTCTTCGGCCTCTCGGCGCTCTTCCTCGCCGGCTCTCCGATGCCGGGCTGCCTCGATGCAGCCGACTCCAACGACGACGGCCTGTTCAACCTCTCCGATGCCGTCTACACCCTCGGCGCGCTCTTCCTGGGCGGACCGATGCCTCCGGCGCCGGGGCCCGACGACTGCGAGAGCGATCCGACGGCCGACGACCTCGGCTGCGAGCGTTACGAGAGCTGCTGATCGCCGCGCTGCCAGGCGGACTGGGGGATGCTCTCGGGCGGCCGGCGAGCGGGCTTTTCTTGGGGGCGCGGCTCGCGTAGGATGGCGCGCCGAGCAGAGAATTCATCGGAAGCAACGCAGGGAGGTACAGAGAGCATGAGACCGCTCACGAGACGCAAGTTCCTTTCGGCTGCGGCCGCGGTGGCCGGCTCCGTGACGATCGCCCCGTCGTACTGCCTGGGCAGGACGGGTGCTCGCGCGGCCCCGTCCGACACGCTCTACTTCGCCAAGGTCGGCTGCGGGGGCATGGGCGGCGGAGACTACAACTCCGTGGTCGGCTCGGGAGCGAAGCCCTCGGCGCTGTGCGATATCGACTCGCAGCGCGCCGCGGGAGTGGTCAAGCACGAGGCGGCGAAATCGCTGAAGCTCTACTCGGACTACCGGAAGATGTTCGATGCTGAGGCGAAGCGCTTCGACGCTGTGGTCGTCTCGACTCCGGACCACATGCACGCGCCGATCTCGCTGGCGGCGATGCAGCTCGGCAAGCACGTGTACTGCCAGAAGCCGCTGGCCCGGACGATCAAGGAATGCTACCAGATGCGCGATGCCGCCAGGAAGCACGGCGTCGTGACGCAGATGGGCAACCAGGGCCATTCGGGCGGCGGTCTCGAGTCGACGATCGAGTGCATCAAGGCCGGCGTCATCGGAACGGTCCGCGAGGTCCACGTCTGGACCGACCGCGCCCAGGGCTGGTGGCCGCAGGGGAAGGACGTCGTGCTTCCGACCGAGCCCGCGAAGGCCCCGGACCACATCGACTGGGACGCGTTCTTGGGCGTGGCTCCCGACATCCCGTACAGCTCCGCCATCCACCCGTTCAAGTGGCGCGGATACGTCGATTTCGGCTGCGGCGCCATCGGCGACATGGCCTGCCACAACATGGATCCGGCGTTCATGGCCCTCGATCTCGGCCAGCCGACATACGTGAAGACGGAGTGCAACGAGTTCAACCGCGCCGCCTTCCCGTCGTGGGCGATCGTCGAGTGGGGCTTCCCCGCGCGGGGCGACCGGCCGGCCGTCAAGGTCTTCTGGTACGACGGCGGCAAGAAGCCCGAGCGGCCTGCCGACCTCCCCCAGGGAAGAGACTTCGGCGGCAACGGCTGCCTCTTCATCGGAGAGAAGGGAAAGATGCTCGGCGGCTCGCACGCGGGCTTCTGCCAGCCCTTCGATCCGAACTACACCCGGCCGAAGGCCACGCTGCCGCGTAGCGAGGGCCACTACAAGGAGTGGGTGATGGCCTGCAAGGGGGAGAAGATCAACCGCGGGACCACTGGATCGAACTTCGGCTACGCCGGCCCCATGACCGCGACGATCGCCATGGGCGTCGTCGGGATGTACTTCCCCGGCGAGAAGCTCGAGTGGGACGGCGAGAAGCTCGAGTTCAAGAAGGCCGCCGCGAACGAGTACCTGCACCGGCCGTACCGGAAGTCGTTCAAGCTCTCGTTCAAGGGCGTCGGATAGACAGACACGCCGCCGACGGGAGCCGCCGGGAGGGATCTCGAGCGCTGCGCCTCAGCGCCGGGCCAAAGAGCCGGGCAGGTGCCCAGGGATTCACGAAGTCCGGAGCTTCGCTTCTTCTTCGGCCGGAGAGCTTTCTCCATGCACCGTTCTCGGTCGCTCGCACCGCTCGTCCTCTCGTGGCTCGGTCTCTGCGCGACTGCGGCGGCCGCTGAGCCGGCCGTGGAGTGGATCCGTCCTCGGCTCGACACCGACCGGCTCTGCTGGGGCATCCGCGGCGGCCTCGTCTGGGGGCTTCCCGCGGGCCGCCGTCCGGTGGATGGACCGCGCGGGCTCATCCGGCTCCGCTACCCGACGCTCCCGGGCGGCCGCGAGGATCTGATCAACTTCATCGCCGTCGAGCCCGTGGTGAGCGGCCGGCGCGGCTTCAGCGAGCTCGAGTGGAGCCGCCTCGACGATGTGCGCGGGCTGCGCCTCGTCGCCGAGAGCGGGACCGGCGGCGACGGCGGCGCTCCCGTGAGCGGCTCCGGCGCCGCGGAAGGGCCGGACGGCCCGCCCCTCGGACGTCTCGAGAAGCTGGAGTGCGGCGCCGAGCGCCTCACCGTCGTCGTCCGCGTGGAGAAGTTCGCTAGCGGCGCGCGCGTCGCGCTCACCCTGAGCCAGCGCAGCGACGCGCCAGAGGAGCTGGAGCTCGCGATCCGCGCCGAGGCCGACAGCGCCCCGATGGAGTACTGCATCCTCACCGCGACGATGGGAAACAAGGCGCGGACGAGGCTGCTCTGGTTGAAGGACAAGGTCGTGAGCAGCCTGAAGCTCTATCCGGACTACAGGGAGAATGGCTTCGCGCCGCACGTTCTGTTTCCCCTCGAGCGGCTGGGGCGGACAGAGGCCGGAGACGCGCTCGTGGCCATCACGACTGACGAGAAGGATCCCTCGGCAGTGGACCCCTTCCCCGGCCGCTCGCACTGGCGCTATGCGGGATTTCCCGTGACCCAGTACTGGAGGAAGCCCGCGGGCTCGTGGCGCGACGACCTGCACGCCGCGGTCAACGGGCGGTTCACCTACTGGCTCTCCCGCCGGCCGATCCCCGGCGGCATCGCCTTCGAGAACTTCGAGCTCCGCGAGCGCTACCACGAAGGCCAGCGCTTCGTCTTCGGGATCACGCGGAGAGCTCCGGCCGACCTCGGATTCCACAAGACCGCAGACCCGACCACCCC
>JAFGKN010000031.1 GCA_016928605.1 Planctomycetota bacterium
AAGCAGTACAAGACAAACGCGGAGTTCCTGCTCTCCATGAAGCCGGACCGCGTCTGAGTGCCGTTGTTCACATGTTCTCGTTCACCTGGCCGGCGCCTTCGCCTGTCGCGCGGTGCCGAGCCGTGCGCGCAGCGGCACCGCCGCCGAGACTGCGCCGCTGGCGGACCGCCCCGGAGAGACCTCTCGATCGCTCGCAGAAACTGCCGGTGGAGATCAGCGCGCCTTGCGCCGCAGCCACACCACCTGCTGCATCGTCTTGGGGTTCTCCCCTTCCTCGTCCACCATCCGGATGGTGATCCGAAGGGCGGAGGGTATGAAGGCCGCCTTGTAGTTGATGGACGGCTGATCCTGGCCCTTCCAGGTGGCGCAGTCGATCTCCTCGAAGAACTCGAGCTGGCCCTGGATGTTGGCCTTGACCGTGTAGTCGCCGGCGGGGAAGTTGATCATCTGACCGATGACGTTTCCCCCTCCCCGGGCCGCCGCTATGCCCAGCGACGAGTCGGTGAAGATGTAGATCCGGTCGCCGATGTTCAGCTCGGCGAAGGAGATTTCCGGGTTGCGGTAGAAGCCGAAGCGCATCGGCTGGTGCCCCAGCTTGGAGCGGAGCTGGCTGTCTCCCCAGAGCGACGTGTACGCCGTGGCCCGCGGGAAATCGCGTCTCTGCAGCTTCATGCTCCCGTAGCCGAACTGCTTGCGGTAGGCCGTCCTCGGCGGTGCGGGGACGAGCTTCTCGGCGATGTCCGGCTGCGTGACCCTTTCCACGGGCCGGCGGTAGTCCTCCTCGGGCGTCACGAAGCCCGGCCTGGCGGAGCGCTCGAAGGGGTTGGTGACGGTGTACTCGATCCGGAAATCGGTCACGCAGCTCGCGACCTCGACCACGCGGCGCTGGATGGGGTACTTCGTGATCTGGGTGATCGTCCTCTCGTCGATCACGTAATAGCGCACGACCTTGTAGAGGGCGAGATCCTTCACATTCTCCGGCTGGACGTTGACCGGAGGCGGCGGCACGCCGTTGGTCCACTCCTGCGGCGGCCGGCTGGTATCGACCAGCATGTACTCGACATTGGCTTCCCTCACGGCGCCGTCCACGTAGGTCATCGTGCGGTAGTAGGCCTGGTAGGCGTCGTGGAGCTTCGGCTCCGAATCCCCCCTGTTCACCTGATGCTTCTCGACGCTCCTGTACTGCCGCTGCAGGATGCAGGCGTACTCGTCGTACTCCCGGTAGATGCCCCCGTCGACGACTCCAGCCCCCAGGCTGTCCGACTGATCCGCGACCTCCTCCTGCGGCTGCCAGTGGAAGTCCCTCGGCTGGCCTCCCCTGCCGTCCACGTAGAACTCGAGCTCCAGAGTCGGGATCCAGGCCGAGAAGTCGTTCTGCAGCGTGTTGAAGACCAGCCGGAAGCGGTTGTAGACCTCGACCTGCTGCACCGTGCTCTGGTAGGCTTCCCGCGAGCTGCTGGAGATGATGGAGATCACCACAGCGATCATCGCGCCGAGGGCGAGAGCCACGAGCAGCTCGATGAGGGTGAAGCCCCCCGAGACGCCGAGCCTCTCTTGGACGGCGGGATGCGTGCGTCGGCGGGGCGGAGTCATAGTCGCACCTCGAAATCCAGTTCGTACACCGGCTGCTGCGGCTCGGTGTTCTCGAGCACTTCCCGATCCTGGGGGAAGTTCCGGAAGACCATCACCTTGACGTGATAGAGCTGGCCGGCGGGAGCGAAATCGTCGGTCCCGAGCAGATCCCCGTCGAAGAAGCTGGGGATGATGGCAAGGGCGAAGGAGTACTGCTGCAGAATCTCCTCCTTGATATCCGCGAGCTCGCCGAACGAGCCGGGGCCAGCGCTCCCTCCCGGCGCGATCTTCCCGCCCAGGGCGTAGACGCCGCGGATCGGACGCAGCCTCCAGCTCCAGCGGTCCGGATCCTCGGGGGCCATCGCGTCGTTGCGCGCGTTATCCGCATTGCCTCCTCCGTTGGCCGGAGTGTCGGTCTCCGGGTAGACGAAGGTCTTCGCGGACTGGAGAGACTTGAAGCGGCTCTGGAACTCGGTCCCGCCCCCGAACTTCCGGCCGAGGGGATGCTGAGGCAGCAGGATGTAGTAATCGTCGGTCGGCCGCTCCTGGAAGGGATCGCCGGGGATCCGGCTCTTCACGCCGTCGTGCTCGAGGACGAAATAGATATCCCCGGACTTGGTATAGCGCTTCCGGTTTCGCATGGAGTCGCGGACCGCCTCGGCCACCGACTGCCCTATCACCACCGCGTTCGATGTCTCGATGACCTGCCGGCCGACATAGATGGCGGCCGGGAAGAGCGCGACGATGCTCACGAGGCCTATGGTGAGGATCGCCGTCGCGATGAGGATCTCCAGCAGCGTGAAGCCCGCTCGCCGCAGGCCGCTGCCTCCACGCGAGGCCCGCGGCAGCGAGTCTCGCGGCTGGCTCTGGTGCTCGATCGATCGTCCGCTCATCTCCAGGGCTCCTCCGTCTCCGTCTCTTCTCCCGGACGAACCGCCGCCGCCGGCAGCAGGGTGATCTTCGACCTGGTCTGTCCCGTGGGCCGCAGGTCCATGAAGCAGCCCGACAGGCTCCCGACCTGCAGGATCTTGACGTCAGCGTTGATCGCCGGCTCCTTCTGCCAGTCGGCGGAGCGTACATCGCTCAGTCCCGGTCCGAAGCTCATGGTTCCGTCCCGGTGGAAGATGACTTTCGCCAGCCCCGTCACATCGAACTCATCATCTCGCATCGAGCCCCCTCCCGACTGCACCTTCTTGCGCCACGCATCCTGGCGCTTGAACCACCAATCGAAGGGCGGGATGAACGGGGCCGTGGGCTGAAAGCTGGCGTCGGGACCGCCATAGCCGGGATCGCAGCTCACCTGGTCGTCGGCGCAGCCGAGAATGTACCAGATGTCGGGGATCGTCCTCCCGAGGGTCGAGGAGCTGCCTGTCCATTCCCCCGCCTCGAAGATGCGGTTTCTCTCGTCGTAGATGCGCCCACCCTCGCGGAAGAAGACGACGCTGATATCGCGCCCCTGCGTCACCGCCTGCAGGCGGGCTCGGTTGAAGATGCTGCCGAACTCCCCGCGGACGGCCTCGAGCGCCTTGTTGCGGAAGAAGTCCGCGAGGGTCGGTGTCATCAGCCCCGCGGCGAGGATGATGATCCCGATCACGACCATCAGCTCGATGAGCGTGAATGCCGTCCTTCGCCGCGGCAGCGGGTACGCAGAATCTCGTGAAGTCTCGATGATGCTCATCAGGGTCATGGTTTCCGGACCTTTCTCCGCATCGCCAGTCCGTCTCCGGCGCAGGTCGCGCTGCTGGGGTTCTCCTGCCTGCGCTCCCGCGGAGCGCACATCAGGGGCCGCCGGCAGGTCACTGTCCGCTCAGATTCCAGGTCGCGATCGGCAGCTCCTTGGACACGCTGGCGGCCGTCGAGTGCTCGCGAGCACCGTGAGACCAGAGGTCGTACCCGGCAGACTGAGGCTTGCCGACGAGCACGACGCCTCCCTCGCTCACGGGCAGAGTTCTCGGGTCCTCGGGATGAACCTCCACGGGGGGATAGTGCACCTCTCCGCCCTGTGGCTGGAACCTGCCGTCCTCCGTGTTGTCGTAATGGATCGGCGTCGGGAAGGCATCGACGATCTCGCGGACACCCGGGTAGTCCGGATGCTCGTCCGAGAGATCCGCCGACTTGAAGTCCATCAACGCGTCGTGCCGGCGCAGCTGGGGGATCCCTCCTGCCATCTCGATGTACTCACCCGGCCGGGAGAGCGCTTGGTAGAGCGCGGCGCTCCCCCGCAGCTCCACTCCCTCCTCGTTCCTGACCGTCGAATCGATGCCGTCGGGCGGGTAGTAGCCCTTGAGGCTGTAGTACTGGTCGATGGCCAGCTTGAGCCTCTGCAGCAAGGCCTGCGTCGCGCGGACCTTGGCGCTGCGGTAGATGCTCTGGCTCGCCATCAGGATGAAGCTCCCCAGCACCACCAGGATCGAGATCACGATGATGATCTCGATCATCGTGAATCCGGAATGCGCGGCGGCTCTGGATGCCCTGGCGCCGGCCCATCGGGCCTGACGCGACTCCGGCCGCAGGAGACGAGCCTCGAGCCGGCTTTTACCAGTTGCCGATATCATCGTTCTCATCGCCCTCCAGACCGACGATCGTGTCATCCTGCTCGTTGGGCCCTTTGGAGTAGATGTCGAAGTTGCGGTTCTTCATGTAATCGAGCTGCTTGAGCCCCTTGTTGCAGCGGTAGATGAAAGGATTGCCCCAGGGATCCAGGAAGTACTTGGCGATCTTCCGGTCGTTTCTCTGGTCCCGCAGGGCCGTCTGGTAGGTCCCGTCGTCCATCTCGACGGCGATGATCTTCTCTTCCACCTTGTCGAGATAGGGCGAGCCACGGCCGCCGAGCCCCCCCTCCGACTTGGGGACATCCATGAGCGCGTTGTAGAGGATCGGAAAATCGTTCCGCTCGGGATCCGACTTCTTGCCGAAGGCGGGGTAGACGCCCTCGTGGTTGAAGTAGGTCTCGAGCGACTCGGCGATGGCGAGCACCGTCGTCTTCGCGCTGGCCTCATTCGCAGCTCTCTGAACTCCTCGCACCGCGGTCAGCGTGATGCTCGCCAGGACGGCGATGATGGCGATCACGATCATGACCTCGACCAGCGTGAAGCCCTCCGAGGCCCCTGCGCGCCAAACGCCAGCAACCGACAGATCCCGTCGTCTCATGGAACGAGCCTTTCTTCTTGGACGCAAAACCACTCCACCGGGCATCGAGACACCCCGGCGGGCACCTCCCCGCAGAGCCTCGGCGGCTCCCGCCGTCGAGACATCCGCCCGCACGAAGTGTTAACTATACGCCCGGAGAGGGTTAATAGCAACCGGAGGGGCCGACGCCCCCCGGAGGCCTCCGGAGGAAAGACGAGCCGCCCCTTCAACTCGTTGCCGGAAAAGCCCCTGGCGAGGACAAAACGCCCGGAGGGGACCGAGTCGACCGGCAGCGCGCGCCGACGGCGGCCGCGCCTCACCGGCCGCTCACCCGACGAAGTACTCCTCGATGAAGCCGGTGTTCACCTTGCCCCGGACGAAGTGGAAGTGCTTGAAGATCTCCTTCAGAAGCGGGACGGTCGTCGCGATGCCGTCGATGCGGAGCTCGTCGAGCGCGCGGCGCATGCAGGCGATCGCCTCCGCCCGCGTCCGCTGGTGGACGACGAGCTTGCCGATCAGCGAGTCGTAGAAGGAGGGCACCGTGTACCCCGTGTAGAGGTGGGTATCCATACGGACACCGAACCCTCCGGGCATCCGGAAGTCCGTGATGCGGCCCGGCGAAGGCCGGAAGTGCTCGCTGGGGTTCTCGGCGTTGATCCGGCACTCGATGGCGACGCCCCGCAGCTGGATGTCATCCTGCTCGTACCCGAGCGTCTCCCCGCAGGCCAGCCGGATCTGCTCCTTGATCAGGTCGATCCCGGTCACCATCTCCGTGACGGGATGCTCGACCTGGATGCGCGTGTTGGCCTCGATGAAGTAGAAGCTCTCGTCGCGGTCGACGAGGAACTCGACGGTCCCCGCGCTCGAGTATCCGGACGCCTTGACGATGCGCTTGGCGGCCTCTCCCATCTCCTCGCGGACCGAGGACGCGAGTCCCGGAGACGGCGACTCCTCGATGAGCTTCTGGTGACGGCGCTGGAGGCTGCAGTCGCGCTCGCCGAGGTGCACGACGTTGCCGAACTTGTCGGCGAGGATCTGGATCTCGACGTGGCGCGGCTTCTCGATGTACTTCTCGATGTAGACGTCCGGATTCTTGAAGGCTGCCTCGGCCTCCACGCGGGCCGCCATGAACGCGCTCACCACGGAGATGTCGTTGTGGGCGATCCGCATGCCG
>JAFGKN010000318.1 GCA_016928605.1 Planctomycetota bacterium
GAGGGGACGGAGATCGCGGCGCTCCGCATCATCCAGGTGCTTCCCAAGACGACGCCGCCTCCGAACGAGCCGCGCATCGGCGTGGGCAACCAGACAAACGCGCGCGCTGTGCTGGGCACCGTCCCCGTCGAGGCGGACGGCAGCGCCTGCTTCGAGGCGCCGCCCGGCAAGCAGATCTACTTCCAGGCGCTCGACCCAAGGCATCTCGCGGTTCAGTCGATGCGCTCGGGCACCTACCTGCAACCCGGCGAGAAGCTCGTCTGCCAGGGCTGCCACGAGAGAAAGCGTCACAGCCTCGGCGCTCTCGACCGCGTGCCTCTGGCCCTGCGCCGAGCGCCTTCCGCGATCGAGCCGGAAGCCGACGGATCGAACCCCTTCAGCTACGTGCGGCTCGTCCAGCCCGTGCTCGACCGGAGCTGCGCCGGCTGCCACCGCGAGCAGGATGCCCTCGACCTGAGCGGAGCGATCGAGGGACCGCACGGCTGGTCGCGATCCTACCGCAACCTCGCCGAGACGTACGGCTTCTACTACCACGTGAGCAATGGATCGATCAACACCGGCATCCACGGCGGAAGCCGCGCGGTGGCCGGCGAGTTCGGCGCCCTCGCCGCTCCTCTCCTCGAGTACCTCGACGAGCGGCACCACGGCGTGCGCCTCTCTGCCGAGGACTTCCGCCGCGTGACGCTGTGGCTCGACTCGAACTCGGAGTTCTACGGCTCCTACGAGGACACGCTCGCCCAGGCGCGCGGCGAGATCGTCTGGCCCACGCTGGATTGAGATGCGCTGCCGCCGTGGGGGCGATGCCGCCGGCACGCTCCGGCGCCGCTTCGGGCGGTGGGCGCGCAGGTATCACGGGCGCTTCGGTTCCTCCCCGCCGTGCGGGGTGATGGTCATCCGGATCTCCGCCTCGCGCACCGGATCCGCCAGGTCGATGCCGATCCGCCGCGGCAGGGTCCGCGTCCTCACATCCTCCTCGATCTCCTCCTCCCGGATCGACAGCTCGGCGCCCTTCGCCTCGATCTTCACGCGGACGGCCCCCTCGCCGTCGCGGATGATGAGCTCGTCCGGACGCGGCCTCGATACCTCTCCCAGAGTGACGAGCGCGGTGGCGAAGCTCCGAGGGCTCGAGAACTCGACCTCGTCGATGACGGTCAAGGACCCGGCACCTTCCCGCGAGTAGACGAAGGTCCTCGCGAGCTTCTCCAGCTCCCGGACCGCGTAGGCCGAGCGGAGATCGAGGACGAGCGTGTCGGCGCCTCCGGTGAACTCCGTCTTCAGGACGCGCGCCTGCGCGCCGCGGCCCGGCCTCTGCAGCTCGCCCGCGACGACGGGCACGGGATGGCCGAAAGAGTTGAGGACCTTGCTCTCGTAGCGCCGCGAGCTGAAGGTCCTCGCCGTGTAGACCTCCGCGCCGGGATCGACGAGCACCGGCCGGCCGGCGACGACCGCCACGAACGAGCCGACATCGTTGTGATTGTGGTGCTCCGCGTTGTGGCCTCCCTTGAGTGCGACGGCCAGCCGGCACTCCTCGCTCTGGCCGGGGCGGCAGATCAGCACCCCGGCGTCCTCGAACCAGTCGCGAGTCGGCAGGCCGCCGGCGGCGGGCGGCTCCGGCGAGAGACTGGCCGAGCTGGGAAAGGAGTAGAGCGTCGTGTCGTAGAGAGATCCTCCCGGCGATGCGGGATCGGACCGGCGATCAGCGGGGATCGCGATCCCGAGCCGTCGCGACACGAAGTGGAGGATGCGCGACGACGGCCTCGACCCCACCGAGCAGTCGGCGAAGGCAGGGTAGACGCCATCCGCGATCTCGGTCCTCAGGCCGAAGCGCGCCGGCGCGCGGACCTCATCGCGCCCCAGGAGATCCACCTTGCCCTGCGTGGCCTGGTGGATGGCCTCGGCCAGCAGGACGTAGTACCCGAAGCCGTAGTTCCAGTAGCCCAGGCCCTCGCTGCAGTAGCCGTCCGGCGTGAAGCCGCGCAGGAAGTTGCGGGAGTAGTCCTCCGCGGCGGCCACGAAGAGGGCCCTCTCCTCGCGCGGCTCGAGAACCGCCAGGGCCGCTCCGGTCACTCCGGCCAGGCAGACCGCGTTCCAGTTGTTCGTCGTGGTGAGCCACCAGTTGCGAGGCCGCTTGCCCGCGATCATGTCGCGGTAGGGAGCGAAGATCCGCCGGTCGAGGTTCTCACCGACGAGCCGGCGCACCTCCGGCGAGAGCCTGTCGCCGAGCAGGTGCATGGCCGTCGCCAGGTTCCAGCCGAGCGACGCGGAACCGAGGTCGATGTCGACGGTCTCGCCCTTGAAGTTCGCCAGGCCGGCGTCGTGGGCCGGCAGGACCCAGGTCCTCTCGGCGCAGAGCGCGCGCAGCGTCTCCTCGAGGGGCTTCAGGAAGCGGCCTCGATGCTCGATGCACTCCGCGAGCACGAGGGAGGCGATCCGCTGCCTCCGCCGGCTGCTCGCCCGCTCCCAGCGAGATCGGTTGCCCGTGCGCGAGAAGTCGAGGTAGAGGTCGTCGGGCGACTCCGGCAGCGGCTCATCGATCAGCGGCGCGGCGCGGCGGACGACATCGCGAAACGCGGCATGCTCGGCGATTCTGCTCCACGCCTCACGGTCCTCGATCGGCCTTCCGAAGCCGGCCGGCCTCTCGCTCAGGAGAGCCGCGATCGTCTCGATGCGCGCCGCATCGAGCCCTTGCGCGCGCACCGGGCTCAGGCCACAGGCAGCCAGGATCCACAGGACAGCGGCCGCCAGCGTGAAGCGCCAGCGCGCGGCGGGGATGGGGGAAACTCGTCTCATCTCGCACCTCCTCCTCGTGTCTGGTGTGATGGCGATGCGCCGGCCGCCGCCAGCGCGAAGCGCCGAGGTCCATCCGCGCGTCGC
>JAFGKN010000319.1 GCA_016928605.1 Planctomycetota bacterium
TGCCAGCGATCGTCATACCTCGCCTCGACGGTCGTGTGGCCGCTCCAGCCGACGAAGCGCCAGTCCCAGCCCAGCTCGCGCCAGATCGCGGATTGAATCGCGTGCAGGCCTCCGCACAGGCTCCACCCGTAGCAGTGGATGGCCTTCAGCGCCGGCACGCCGCCCGGCTCGGTCGGATAGGCCCGGTGGTAATGGGTGAGCTGCATGAAGTTGTAGATGGCGATGGCCTTCGCGTCGTTCCCCTGGCAACCGCGCGTGACCGACTCCGCGATGGTCTTCAGCGAGGTGCAGTCCGGCGCCTGATCCGGGAGCACCTTGATCTGGCGGACCAGCCCCGGAGGCGCCAGGACCGAGGCGGCCGTCGAATCCTCCGGCGCGGCGATGGCGAGTTCCACGAGTACCGTTGCGATGACGCTCGAGAGGAGGATGAAGGAAAGAGGACGGCTCATGATCCTTGCTCTCCAGCAGCGCCTCACCGCAGACGAGTGCGATGGGACCGGCCGATCTTCAGTCTTCGGTGCGATGGTCACACTCTTCCATCACCAGGGACATCCTCGCCGCCTGAGAGGGGGATATCAACGGAAGAGTACCGGCCGGAGCCCTGGCGAAGACGGACCGCTTCCTTGTGGGAGCCGTGAGAGTGTCCCCGTGGACGCGCCGGCCGACGAGGTGTATCGTGGAATCCATCCAACCGGGTCCGTGCTGGATCCCGGCCCTTCGCCCGATGCATCACGACCGTCGGATGCCAGCCAGCACGGACCGGGACGCACGGGAAACGGGATACCACAGGGATCGCCCCCTCGATGGCCGCCGCGGGATCGGGCAAAGTGAAGACACGCGAGACCCGCGACAAATCTCGCTGGAGAACAAGACCGTGAACACCCAGTCGATAGTGCGCGCTTCGTCGATCGCTTGGATGCTAGCCCTGCTGCTCTGCGCGACGAGCGAAGGCATTCTGGTGGCCGCCGCGGTCGAGCTGAGCGTCGTCGAGCGGCAGGGAGTGGCCCGCTCCCGCGAACCGGTGACCTTCGGGGTTCCGCTTCCCCGCGGTGAGCTGCGGAGCGCGGAGAACGTGCGGCTGATGCGGGACGGCGCGGAGATTCCCGCCCAGTTCCGCGCCACGGGCCTGTGGCGTCCGGACGAGAGCATCCGCTGGCTGCTGGTCGACTTCCAGGCCGACATCGACGCTGACGCGCGCCAGACGTACATCCTCGAGTACGGTGATGGCGTATCGGCCACGGAGAAACCCCGCGCGGCAGTCCGGATCGAGGAGACGGGCGACGTCTACCTCGTGACGACGGGCGCCGCCCGGTTCACCATCAGCAAGAGAGTGTTCGATCTCTTCCACGAGGTGCGGCTCGCGGACGAGACGGTCGTCGTATCTCCGCCCGATACGGGTCATCCGCGCTACGGCGCGGTCGTCCGCGGGATGAAGCCGCTCGTGACCCGCGCGATTCCCGCCGCGGCCAACAAGGGCCGCTCGCACCTGATCTACGTGGCCTGCGCCCCGAACGCCGGGCTCCAGGACTACGCCCTGCGCTTCACGTCGACTCGCGACTACGAGGTGACCGACGGGAACGGAAGCGTCGTGGGGAGCGGAGCCTGCCTGAAGGACTTCACGAGCACGGACGGCCGGATCTCCATCCCCGCTGACGCGTGGCTGCAGTACGCGCAGCCGGCGGAGGGAGATGTCTACACCTTTCGCGCGATCCCCGAGAACCACGCAGCCGCGAGCGAGAGCGTTCGCGAGGCGATCGTTCTGGAGCGCGGCCCGCTGAGGAGCGTGATCCGCCTCAAGGGATCTCTGGGGCCGGCCGCCGCGCCCGTCCTGGAATACACGGCCTGGTATCACTTCCACGCCGGAAGCGGACGCGTGGAGCTGGAGTTCACGCTGGAGAACAACGGCCACGGCGGACGCACGTCGACCGGCAACGCCCGCAACGCCGACATCGGCGGCATCAACTGCATCTTCTTCGACGAGATGGCCCTCCGTCTGCCGCTGCGGCTGGATCAGAAACGCCGGATCTGCGTCGGCGGCGATGCGCAGAGCCGACCTCACGTGGCCCCGCTCACGGCGAGGGCCGAGATCTACCAGGACTCCTCGGGCGGCGAGAGCTGGGACCGTTACCGCGCCGAGCGGTTTCACCCCCGGCCCAGCAGCTACGTGACGTTTCGCGGCTACCGAACGACGTTCGATGGCGAGGAAGTGGCGCGTGGCCAGCGGGCGATGGGCTGGCTCGACCTTTCCGACGGGGCGAAGGGCGTGACCGTCACGATCCAGGACTTCTGGCAGAACTATCCGAAAGCGCTGGCGGCGGACACGGACGGCACCGTCGAGATCGGCCTCTTTCCCGGAGACTACGCGGCGAGATTCCCTTTCCGGAGCGGCGAGCACAAGACCCACGCGGTGCTCTTCTTCTTCCACGCCGGCGGATCGCCGGACGACGGCAACCAGTCGATCGCCGCCGCGTTCTCCGATCCGCTGCGGCTGGAATCCTCCCCGCAGTGGATCGCCAGGACCCGAGCCCTCGGCGACCTGCATCCGCAGGACATGGAGCACTATCCCGCGTACGAGGTCCGCAACCTCTCGACCATCGGCGTCTTCCCGGAAGGCGTTCGGCAAGGGCCGAGCCTGCTGAGCCGCCGGGAGGAGTACGAGTTCTACGGCTGGATGGACTACGGCGACGTGCCGGTCGACTTCGAGGCGCCGTCGGGTCAGTGGGGCATGAAGTACGACCTCGACTACCGGATGGCGCAGCAGTACGCGCGCACGCTCGATCCCCGGTGGTGGAACCTTTTCGAGGCTGGCGACAAGCACACGCGCGACATCGACATCCACCACCAGCCTCACCATCCCGGACTCCACTTCGTCAAGGGCGGAGTCTGGGCCCACTCGCTGCACGCCGAGCCCGGAAACCTGAACCCGCACCGCAACCACAATCATTTCACGAAGGACCTCTGCTTCGGGGCCCGCGGCACGGCGGCCCTCTATTACATGACCGGCGACTGGAAGTCGCACGACGCCTGCCTGGAGATCGCCGAGAACGCCCTGGCGGAGTACATGTCCCCCCAGAAGGATCCGGGTCCTGCAGAGCGGAACAACCGCATGGGCTGGCGCGGCGACGGCTGCACCCTGACGCGGCTGCTGGAGGGGTACTTGCTCTCGGGCCATCGGAAGTACCTCGAGCGCGCGCGGTGGCAGATCAAGAGCTGCGCGTTCGACGGCAAGCCGCCGAAGCACGAGCCGATCTCGCTCTGGTCGTCTCTCTTCTACATGGAGGCCCTCGCCCGGTACGTGGAGATGTTCCCGGATGACGAGGAAGCCCGAGCCTACCTGCTGGCGCACATCGCGACGCTTCGCAAGGGGACGGATCCGCAGAGGGGCATCTTCTACACCATCACGCCGAGACCCGATGGAAGCGTGACCGGCAACGGCCAGTGCAGCCACTACAACATCCTGGCCGCCGATCTGCTGGCGCTGGCCTACCGGATGACGGGCATGCAGGACTACCTGGACGCGGCGCGGCTCTGCTTCGCCTACGGAGTGAAGAACGCTGGCGGGGAAGGCGGCGCGCCCACCTACTTCCAGGTGCACAGCGCCAACGGTGCCATGCATGGCAACGTCTTCATGGCGACGGACGCTTCGACCCGCTGAGAATTCCGATCAGTCTCGACGGAGGCGCCTCTTCCACGCGGGGTAGTCCTTTTCCAGGAGTCCCTGCGCGTAGTACCCCAGCCAGGAGTAGCCGTTGCGGCGCTCGTAGGAAATCTCGGCCAGGGACCGGCGCGGGATTCCATCCCGGCTGCAGAAGATCGGCCGGCCCGACTCGAGATCGTAGAAGCGCGCCCACATCGGCGGCGCATCGGGATCCTCGACGACGACCTGGTCGTAGCCCCGGGGCGCCGTCGCATCCTTCACTCGTACGACCTTGATCCCCTCGAGCTTCGATCGCTCGAACCAGGCCACGGCATCCTCGATCGCGCGGATCACTTCGTCGCCCGGCTCCTCCATCTGCATCAGGAACCGCACGATGCCGACCGACTCGGAGCCGCTGAGGGACGCCAGCTCGTAGGAGCGCGCTGGCCGCGGCTCGCAGGTCTCCGGATCGTGCTGGGCGCACCAGGCCGCGCGCCGTCCATCGAGACGGATCTGGCATTTCAGGATGCACTGGATGCCTCGCTCCACGGCCTGTTGACACTTCTCGCGCACATCTTGGGGAACGAAGGAGAACACTTCGTCACCGCGCGCGACGTCCCTCAGCAGGCTTATCACGCCGATCATCGCGTTGTCGTTGAACGTGATGTACCGAGCGTAGCCGGTGGGATCAGGAAACCGCTGCGGCCAGCCGCCGCCAGCGTACTGTCCACCCAGCAGGTATCGAATCCCCCGCAGGGCGGATTCCTTGAAGCGCTCGTCCCGCGTCTTTCGGAACGCCTCGGCAACCAGCCGGATCTCGGTATGCGTCGCACCGTTGTCGATCATCGCGTCGTCCTTCGACCGGTCTTTCAGGATCGCGGTGCGCTCTGCGTCGGTCAGCTTCTTCTTCTCGTCGTAGTTCTTCGGCCAGCCGCCGGATGCGCGCTGGTAGAGGAGGACGTTCTCGGCGATCCGCAGCGCTTCGTCCTGTTCGGCAGATCGCTTCTCGAGCCGAGCGCGTTGCGGTCTTCTCGGAGACAGACTCACGGCGAAGGTATCCGCCGCGGCCTTGAACTTCTTCTGGAGCGCGCGCGCGGCGACGGGGAAGTCCTCCAATCTCGCGTATCCGACGAGGTGCACACCGCCGCCGGGAGTCGTGCTCACGCCGCGGATCAGGCCGGCCCCGCTGCCTCCCTCGCAGGTGGCGTAGACCTTCTCGAAGGAGCTGTCGCCTCTCTGCGCGAAGAGACCTGCGCTCCACGAGACGAGAAGCACCACGCAGAAGATCCCATCACGATTCACGGCGTTCCTCCTTTCGAGCACGTCATCCCTGAAACACCGGTCGTCCTCCCAGCCGGCCCGATCCACCAGAGAGTATGCCGGAGGGCGGACGCCTGGGGCAACCGGAAAGAAACCGCAGGTTCCTCGGATCAACTGAACGTGCGCTCCTCCTCATGCATCTATTTTTGCATCCCTGCCTGAACACCGGTCTCGAGTGTGCGGGCACCCAGAGCCTTTCCTCATCGAACGCGTTCCGTTCGCTACCCTCGTTCGCAGCCGATTCTCCCTCCGGCTTCGCTCTTCAGAGGATGAGGAGTCGATCCGAAATCGAGAACAGGGCGCCGGCTTGCAATCCTCCTGGGTGGGCGCTACACTCGCTTCCCCTTCGGTTCGTGGAGATGCTCTATGCCCGTGCTCCCCACGCAGTGTCGTGCGGCAGCGGCTCCGTCAAGGCCGAGCTGGTGGTCTGCAGCGGCCGGCTCCACCTGCGGAATGACCGTGAGGCGAGCCGACGCGTCACCCCCGCTGTGCTTTCCGACATGCTCGAGCATCCTGACGGACCTCGGCCCGCCGCGCCCGGCGGCAGGTGATGGATCATGTTCCTGACGAGATCAGCCCGCAGCCTCTCGTTCGCCGTACGGCCGCTGGTCGTCGCCAGGTACCTCGCGATGCTCTGCCTGCCCCTGTCGGCCCTGACGCTCGTCCCCCTCCTCATGTCTGTCATCGCAGGTCAGCATGCCGTAATGTGGCGCACGGCGGTCGTGGTCGGCATCCTGGCGGCGGCCGGAGGCATCTGCAGCCGCATCCGCTGTACCGAGAGGATCCAGACGAACGAAGGCCTGGCGGTCACGGCGCTCATATTCCTTCTCGCCTCCCTGCTGATGGCGTTCCCGCTGACAGGATACGGCATCGGCTTTCTCGATGCCTGGTTCGAGAGCGTCTCCGCCATCACCACGACCGGGCTCTCGACTCTGCCCACGGTGGAAGACAAACCTTGGACGTTCCTCTTCGCCCGGGCCTGGATGCAGTGGGTCGGGGGCCTGGGGGTGGTCGTGCTCGCGTTGGCGATGCTCGTCCGGCCCGGCATCAGCGCCAAAAGGCTCGGTTTCAGCGAACAGGAGATAGACAATGTCGTGGGAGGGACCCGGGCCCACGCCCGACGGGTGCTCGCCGTCTACTCGATCCTGACGACGGCCGGCATCCTGCTCCTCTGGTCGCTGGGAGCAAGCCTTCTGGATGCCGTCGTGCACGCCTTCGCCGCCATCTCCACGGGAGGGTTCTCCAACTACGATTCGAGTCTCGCCGGTTTCTCCTCGCCGTGGATCCGGGCGGCGACGACCCTCATGTGCTTCGCCGGCGCCGTGTCGTTCTCGTGGTACTACTCGAGCGCCTACCGCAAGCTCCGCACGCTGGCCGGAGATGTCCAGCTGCGCGCGCTCGCGGCAGCGTGCGTCCTCTGTACGATCCTCCTGTTCCTCGCCCTCCGACCCTCGTTCACCGCGGACGCCCGGGCCCTGGGGCATTCTGCGATGATGGCGATCTCCGCGCAGACGACGGCTGGGTTCGCGAGCCTGCCCGTACCGGAGCTGCCGTCGGCCGCCAAGCTGGTCCTCATCTGCTCGATGCTCATCGGAGGCGAGCTCGGATCCACCGCGGGCGGTCTCAAGATGCTGCGCTTCGTCATTCTCGTCAGGCTGGCTCAGCGGCTCTTCGAGCAGGCGTCGATCCCCCGGCGGAGCGAGATTCCGATCCGGATCGGCCGGTTCACGCTTCAGTCCGAAGACCTCGCCGCGGCAGGCGGACTGGCGGCCGCGTATGCGGCGGTCCTCGTGCTTTCCTGGCTCGCTTTCCTCGCCGGCGGCCACGACCCCCTGAATTCGCTCTTCGAGGTAGCCTCGGCAACGGCGACGGCCGGCCTCTCCGCGGGAGTCGTCGCTCAGGATCTGAGTCCGATTCTCAAGGGCGTTCTCTGCGCAGACATGCTGATGGGCCGGGTCGAGATCCTGGCCGTTCTCATCCTCATCTTCCCCCCGACCTGGTTCGGCAGGAGGCGTGAATGGCGCGCTTAGTCTTCGTTGGGGCAAGCCCCCTGACCGTGATGACCACCCGGCTCGTCCTTCAGGCCGGACACGAAGTCGTGATCATCGAGGAGAACAAGGACCGCATCGAAGCTCTCCAGCAGGAACTGGACTGCGGCTTCGTCCACGGCGACGGGAGCCGCCCTTCCGTGCTGGAAGAGATCAGCCCCGAGAACACGGACTTCCTGTTCTGTCTTTCCAGCAGCGACCAGGACAACATCATCGCTGCTCTGGTCGGCAGATCGCTCGAGATCCGGCGCATCGTGACGAGAGTGGAGGACCCAGATTTCGAGCCTGTGTGCCGCCGGTTGGGCCTGGAGGACACCATCATTCCAGACCGCCACGTCGCAGGCTCCCTGGCCGATCTGGTCGCGGGTAGTGAGCGGCCGCTCCTGGCCGGAGCACTCAAGGGCGGCGTCCGTTTCTTCACCTTCATCGCAGGGCACGAAGATGCGCGCGCGGCCTGCGACCTCGGTCTCCCCGAGGGGTGCCGCGTCGTGGCGGTGACGCGCGGCGAGGAGTCCGTGATCGCCGAGGACGACACGGAAATCAGGGAAAACGACCTCGTGCTGCTCATCGTCAAGATGGATTCGCTGGAGAATCTGAAGAACCGCTTCGAGGAAAGCACAGGCGAGTAGCCCTCCTAGGCTGCAGGGCACTGGGCCGTCTATGAGGTCACCGACGCGGGGGCGGAGCGATCGGTGCTACTCGCAGCGGGCCTCGTCTGAGCTGGTGATGAGACCATCGAGGTGCTTGTCGTCGATGTCCTCGAGATCGCTGCCAAGCGGACTCGGGCGCTGGATCTTCGCCGGTGCGCGACATGGCGCGGCCACGAGTTGTCCCTCGGCAACGGCGGGAAACGCCGCGACGAAGAACCAGGCGATCGCGCCGAGAACACCGCAGCGGAAAGCGATGGATCACTCCGCAGGCAGAATCTTGAGCACACACAGCTTCTGCGGCGGCAGCTCCAGCTCGATCCTCGTTCGCGGGCCGGTGACGGCAAGCTCGCGGCGCGGCGCGAGCTCGAGCTCCGCTCGGGCGTCGATGAGGATGTACGAGTAGCGGCCCGGCGCGAGGAGATAGAGCTCGGCGCCCATCGCGCGCGGCTTTTCCCCGAAGTGAAAAAGCTCGGCGGTGAAGCGCGCCCGGCTCGAGTGCGTCACGAGCGCGGCGATGGCGCGCGGCGGGGTGAGCCAGCGCACAGCGTTGAGGGGAAACACGCGGAACGCGCCGCGGTCGCCCGTGGCGGCGGCGTAGAGGAGATCGGGATCTGGGCGCTTGCTCGCTGCCGGAACTGCTTCCGGGAACATCATGTCGCTGCCGAAGAGCCTCGGGAAAGTGAGGACTCGATCCGTGAAGCGCACCTCGCTCGTGTAGCCGGGAAA
>JAFGKN010000320.1 GCA_016928605.1 Planctomycetota bacterium
CCTCGAGCAGCGATCAGTATCCGATCCTCAGCGCGCTGTGGGTCTACCGGAGGGGGACGGCGCCGCCGGCGCAGGACCTCATCACCGGGCGGCACGAGATGAGGCCTCTCGGCTTTCTCGACTGCGGAGGCGCGGCTGCCGCCCCTGCTGCGCCCGCCGGTCCGCCGCGCGGCGATCTGATGCTCGTCTCCGCCGGCCGGCCGGGGAGGATCCGCGTGACGATCGACTCGGAGCTGGCTCTCTTCGCCGACCGCGACCGGAGGGGCATCTTTCGCGGCGGAGTCCGCTTCCTGAGCGCCAGCTCGCCCTGGGAGGCGCAGACCGTCGAGGAGGAGCGGATCGTGCTCGAGTTTCCGGAGACGGTCGCCGATCTGGCGCTCTACTGCGCATCCGGCCACGACGCAGGCAACGTCGAGCTCGACTGGGCGCGGAGCCAGGTCGAGCGGTCGCGGCTCTACTGGGCCGGCGCCGACTTCCCCTACGGAAAGATCGCCGTTCCGGACGAGAACCTCCAGCGGCTGCTCGACGGCGCCGTCCGCAACATCTACCAGGCGCGCGAGGTCCAGGGCGGCCTGCCCGTCTTCCAGGTGGGGCCCACCTGCTACCGCGGCCTCTGGGTGGTCGACGGCGCCTTCATCCTCGAGGCGATGACGTACCTCGACCGAGTCGACGAGGTGCGCGCCGGCATCCGGCACCTGCTGAGCCGCGCGAAGCCGGACGGCTCCTTCGAGCTGCTGGAGAGCTACTGGAAGGAGAACGGCATCGTCCTCTACATCATCTACCGCCACGCGCTCCTCACGCAGGATCTGCCCTGGTTGATGGAGCACTGGCACGTCCTTCAGACGCTCGTCCGCGTCATCCGGGGGCTGCGCGTGCTTAGCCGCGCGGATCCCTCGGCTCCCGAGGCGGGCCTCCTGCCTCCGGGGTTCCCGGACGGCGGCATCGGCGGGCGGCACGCGGAGTACACGAACGTCTACTGGACGCTCGCCGGGCTCCGCTCCGCCGCGGAGGCGGCTCGACTCCTCGGCGAGGACACGCTCGAGACGAGCTCCTGGCAGGCGGAGTACGAGGACTTCCTCGAGACCTTCCGCCGGGCGGCGCAGCGGGACCTGCAGCGGTCCGATGACGGCTCGCCGTACCTTCCCATCCTGATGCGGCCCCAGGAGGGGATCCATCCGGTCCGCGGGCAGTGGGGCTTCTGCCACGCGGTGCATCCCGGGCAGGTCTTCGAGCCGGACGATCCGCTCGTCCTCGGCAACCTGGCTCTGCTCGACTCGCGCGAGAGCCAGGGGCTCGTCCTGGGCACGGGATGGATGGCGGACGGCATCTGGACCTACTTCGCGTCCTTCTACGGCCACGCGCATCTCTGGGTGGGGCACGGGGAGAAGGCCGCGCGGATCCTCTACGCGTTCGCCAACCACGCCTCTCCGCTCCTCGCCTGGCGCGAGGAGCAGCATCCCGACGGGAAGGGCTCGGGCCTGGTGGGGGACATGCCTCACAACTGGGCGAGCGCCGAGTTCATCCGCCTCGCGCGGAACCTGCTGGCGCTCGAGCGGGGCGACGAGCTCCACCTGCTCGAGGGCATCCCGCGGACGTGGCTCCGGCCGGGCGCCGTGACGGCGCTCGACGGAATCCGCACCGACTTCGGCCGGCTGAAGCTGCGGCTCGAGATCTCTCCGGGCGGCGAGAGCGCGCAGCTCTCCTTCGAGCCGCCGCGGGAGCGGCCGGCGCGGCGCATCGTGGTGCACCTGGGCGCCTGGTCCGCGGCGGATCCGGAGCCCGCGTTCGTCTCGGCCGACGGCCGCCTCCTGCGCTTCAAGATCCCGCTGCGCTGAGCGGCTGGCACGCGCCGGCCCTATCCTCCGGGGACTCCTCGATCGCCGTGCGGCCGCCTGCTTGCAATTCGATGGGGGACGGATATTCTGGCCGGCGGTATTTCGAGTACACCACCCCGCCGAGGAGGGAGCCTCGCCATGCAAGACACGGATGACGTGCGTTACGAAGCGGAGCCGCGCAAGAGGAGAGGCTGCTTCCTCTACGGCTGTCTGGGGCTCGTGGTCCTGCTTCTCGTGGCCTTCGGCCTGATCCGGTGGGGCATCGGCAAGCTCCTCGACCGGTTCACGGAACGGACTCCGCGCGAGCTCCAGGTCGTGGAGATGGCCGAGGAGGAGGTCCAGGAGTTGAAGGAGCGCTGGCGAGCTCTCGTCGAGGCTCTCGAGAAGGGCGAGCCTGCCGAGCCTCTCGTCCTGACGGCTCGCGACATCAACGGCCTGATCCAGAACTCGCCGGACTGGTCCGAGCTCCGGGGCAAGGCCTACATCGACATCGACGAGCAGAACCGCATCCGGGGGGAGGTCAGCATACCTCTCGATGACTTTCCCTTCGCGAAGGGGCGCTACTTCAACGGAAGCGCTGCCGTGGACGTTTCCCTGGAGAACGGGGTGCTCATCGTCACCCTGACCGGAGCCGAGGTGAAAGGGTCGCCGCTGCCGGATGAGTTCCTTCAGCAGCTGAGGGGGCAGAACCTCGCCAAGGACCTGTACCAGGAGAAGGACGCGGCCGAGAAGCTGCGCCGCCTGGAGCGCATCGAGGTCCGGGACCGGCAGATCGTGATCATCCCGCGGCCGCCGCAGCCCGAGGCGCCGCGGCCGCCGGAGCCGGAGGAGCCACCGCAGCCGGAGCCGCAACAGCAGCCACCGCAGCCGGAGCCGGAGCCGCAGCCGGAGGCCCAGCCGGAGCCGGAGCAGTAGCTGCATCCGCCGCAGCACCCGCAGCCGGATCCGCATCGGCGGCCGGATCCGCAGCCGCAGCCGCAGCCCGAACGGTCTGCGCCGCTCCGGGAAGCGCAGCCTCGACGATGGGGCAGCGCCTCGGCGGTGTGCCTCGCCTCTTCGCCGTCAGGGCGCGCTCGCCGGCCGTAGCGCGATCCACGCCTGCTGGAGGTAGCTGCAGACGCAGCCCGACGAAGCGTCCGGCAGCAGCAGCATGCCGCCCACGGGCAGCGCGTTGAACCAGCAGCCCGGCCGGATGCCGCCGTAGCTGCGATGAGGACCGGCGGTGCGCAGGTCGTAGGTGCCGAGGGTGGCCGAGCGGTAGACGAGGAGGTGGGCCGACGCTCCGATCTGACCGCAGCCGTA
>JAFGKN010000321.1 GCA_016928605.1 Planctomycetota bacterium
ATCACCTCCTCCGATGCGCACGTTCTGGAAGACATCGGAAGGAGCCGAACGTCGTTCTTCACCCGCGGCGCGAGCCTCGACGAGATCACAATGGCGCTGCGAGGAATCGATGGCCGCAACGCGCTTGTCCACTAGCATGGAAGACCTTTCGCTGCACGTCCTGGATATCGTGGAGAATTCCGTCGCGGCATCGGCCCGGCGGATCGAGATCGATGTCCGCGAAGACACCGGAGAGGACCGGCTGACTCTCGAAATCCGCGACGACGGCAAGGGCATGGACGAGGAGACCCGCCGCAGGGCCCTCGATCCCTTCTTCACCACCCGGACCACGCGCCGGGTCGGACTGGGGCTGCCCTTGCTCGCCCAGGCGGCGCGCGAGAGCGGCGGGACGTTCGAGCTGATCTCCGAGCCCGGCCGCGGCACCCTCGTCCGGGCGACGTTCCTGCCCAGCCATCCCGACTGCAAGCCCCTTGGTGACATGCCGCAGACGCTGGAGATGATCCTGGCGGGGAAACCCGATCTGGATCTCCGCTTCGAATACACGAGGGATTCCGAAGTACTGGCCCGTTTTGAGAGCCTCCAAGCAGGGGAGTCCGAGAATGGTTCGACTGACAATTGACGGCAAGCAGGTGGAGGTCGAGAAGGGATCGACGCTTCTCGAAGCGGCGGAATCGGCCGGAATCTCGATTCCCACTCTCTGCCACCACAAGTCGCTGACTCCATACGGAGCTTGCCGCGTTTGCGTGGTCGAGGTGGAGGACTCGCGCGGGACGAAGATCCAGGCCTCCTGCGTCTATCCCGCCAGCGACGGCCTCGTCGTCAAGACCGACTCCGAGCGCGTGAGACGCTGCCGCAAGGTGATGGTCGAGTTCCTCCTGGCCCGCTGTCCGGACTCGCCGGCCATCCAGAGACTGGCGGGAAAGCTCGGGATCGAGGAGCCCCGGTTCCGCAAGAAGAACGAGGACTGCATCCTCTGCGGCCTCTGCGTGCGGGTCTGCCAGGAGCGCATGGGACCCGGCGCCGTGAACTTCATCCTGCGAGGTCCCGACAAGAAGGTCGCCACCGCGTATGACCGCAGCTCCATCCGCTGCATGGCCTGCGGAGCCTGCGCTCAGGTCTGCCCCGTGGACTGCGTCGATCTCTCCAAGATCGCCGCACGGCCGCCGCGTCCGATCCCTTCGGAGTTCGAGATGGGAATGGGATCGAGGAAGGCGATCTACATACCCTACGCGCAGGCGGTCCCGCGGGCTGCGGTGATCGACCCCGCCACGTGCATGCACTTCCTCAAGGGCACCTGCAAGTCGTGCGAGAACTTCTGCGACGCTGACGCCATCCAGTACGACCAGCAAGACAGCGAGGAGAACATCGAAGTCGGCGCGGTGATCCTCGCCCCGGGCTACGACATGTTCGATCCGCGGCAGGTCCAGGAGTACGGGTACGGGCGCTATCCGAACGTGCTCTCCAGCATCCAGTTCGAGCGCGTCCTCTCTGCGAGCGGACCGACCGAGGGCCACATCCGGAGGCCATCCGACCACAAGGCCCCCAAGAAGATCGCCTTCATCCAGTGCATCGGATCGCGCGAGGCCGGCGAGAGGGACTACTGCTCTTCCGTCTGCTGCATGTACGCGACCAAGCACGCGATCATCGGCATGGAGCACGAGAAGGGCCTGAAGTGCACCGTCTTCTACATCGACATGCGCGCGTTCGGAAAGGGATTCGACAACTACTTCGAGCGCGCCAAGGAGCAGGGCGTCCGCTACATCCGCTGCAAGCCCTCCGCGATTCGCGAGGACCATCAGAGCCACAACCTGCTCCTGACCTATCAGGACGAGAGCCTCGAGCTCGCGACCGAGGAGTTCGATATGGTCGTGCTCTCGTGTGGTCTCACCCCGTGCTCCGGCGTCGCAGACCTGGCCGGCAAGTTCGGCGTGCGCCTCAACGAGTACGGCTTCTGCCAGACGGACACCTTCTCGCCCGTGGAGACCTCCACGCCGGGTGTCTACGTCTGCGGGCCGTTTGCCGAGCCCAAGGACATCCCGGAGACCGTGATGCAATCGAGCGGCGCGGCCTCCAAGGCGATGGGGCTCCTGGCCGAGGCAAGAGGAACGCTGCTGACCCGCAAGGAGTATCCGCCGGAGAAGGACGTCAGAGGACAGGAGGCTCGGATCGGCGTCTTCGTCTGTCACTGCGGCAAGAACATCGGAGGCGTCGCGGATGTGCCCTCCGTCGCGGAGTACGCGAGAACCCTGGAGAATGTCGTCTACGCGGAGGACAACCTCTACACCTGCTCCGTGGACACCCAGGAAAGGATCAAGCAGATGATCCGGGAGCACGACCTGAACCGGGTCGTCGTCTCCTCCTGCACGCCGCGGACTCACGAGCCCCTCTTCCGCGACACTTGCCGCATGGCCGGCCTGAACGAGTACCTCTTCGAGATGGCCAACATCCGCGACCACAACACCTGGGTGCACATGAACGAGCCGAGCATGGCGACCGACAAGGCCAAGGAGCTGACGCGGATGGCCGTGGCCCGCGCCCGCCTGCTGGAGCCCCTCAAGCGGCGCAAGCTGCCGGTCTGTCAGGACGCGCTCATCATCGGAGGTGGACTGGCCGGCATGACAGCGGCCCTCGAGCTGGGGAATCAGGGCTTCCTCGTCCACCTCGTCGAGAAGGAGTCGGAGCTAGGAGGCAATCTCCGCCACATCCATTACCTGTTCAACGGCGCAGATCCCCAGAGCCATCTGCAGAAAACCATCGAGCAGGTCAGACAGCACCCGAAGATCCACCTGCACCTGGACAGCCGCGTGATCAAGGTCGATGGGTTCTACGGAAACTTCGAGTCCACGATCGCCACCGAGTCGACAGAGGAGACGGTCCTCCACGGCGCCATCATCGTCGCCACGGGCGCCGAAGAGAGGCGACCCACGGAGTACCTCTACGGCGAGTGGGACCGGGTACTGACCCAGACGGAGCTCGAGGAGAGGATTGTCGCCGGCGCTTTCGCTGCACGAAACGTCGTGATGATCCAGTGCGTGGGCTCTCGCGAACCGGAGCGCCCATGGTGCAGCAGAGTCTGCTGTTCCCAGGCCATCAAGAATGCTCTGAAGATCAAGGAGCTCAGTCCCGATACCGGAGTTTTCGTTCTCTATCGTGACATCCGGACGTACGGCTTTCGAGAGCAGTACTATACCGAGGCCCGCAGGAGAGGCGTCCGGTTCATCCGGTACGATCCGGAGCGGAAGCCGGTGGTGGAGAAGAACGGAGACCGGCTGCGAGTCCAGGTTCACGACCCGATGCTGAACCAGGAGCTGCGGCTGGACGCCGACATCCTGGCCCTCTCCACGGGCATCGTCCCGCGCAGCGACAGCGATGACATCTCGAAGATGCTGAAGATCTCCCTCGGCCAGGAGAACTTCTTCCTCGAGGCGCACATGAAGCTCCGCCCCATCGACTGCGCCACCGACGGCATCTTCGTCGCCGGTCTCTGCCACTGGCCGAAGGCGGTCGACGAGTCCATCATCCAGGCCGGCGGGGCGGCCTCTCGCGCCGCGACGATTCTCGCGCAGAAGGAGATGGAACTGGGCGGATCCATCTCCGAGGTCATCGATGCAAACTGCGACGGCTGCGCGTACTGCATCGATCCCTGCTCCTTCCACAGCATCACTCTGATCGAGTACGCGCTCAACGGAACGGTGAAGAAGACCGTCGAGGTCAACGAATCGCTCTGCAAGGGATGCGGGACTTGCCAGGCGACGTGCCCCAAGGGGGGCATCGAGATCCGCCACTTCCGGCCGCGCCAGATCGAGACGATGGTCGATGCGATACTCCAGCCGAGCTGATCATGGACCAAGTGCATAACCACTACTGTTTTGTGTCGTGTTACCGCAGGAGGCTCTGAATGAGTGAGAGCAACGGCTTCGAGCCCGTCATCATCGGCTTCTGCTGCAACTGGTGCGCCTACGCCGGTGCGGACCTCGCCGGCACATCGCGATACCAGTATCCGCCCAACATCCGGATCATACGCGTCATGTGCACCGGCATGATCCACCCCAATATCATCATCAACACGCTGACCAAGGGAGCGGACGGTGTCCTGGTGTGCGGGTGACATCCCGGCGACTGTCATTACCAGGATGGTAATGTAAAAGCGCAGCAGCGGGCGGAAGCGATCGAACTCATGCTCGAGGATCTGGGCATCGAGGTGGAGAGATTCAAGCTCGAGTGGGTGTCCGCCTCGGAGGGCCAGCGGTTTGCCCAAGTGGTGACCGACTTCACCAACCAGGTCAGAGAGCTGGGTCCCAGCCCGTATGCAGCAGGATGATGGAGGAGATGGCCATGACGGCTCCAAAAGCCCTGAAAATCGAGGGCAAGAAGTTCATGTGGGACGGAGTGGACTACGACGGGGTTGAAGCAGCGAAGACCAAGCTGGCCGAATACGAGAAGGAGGGTTTCGAGGCGAGAATGGTGGAGGAAGAAGGCAAGGCACACGTCTACACGAGAAGAGTCGTCACGGAAGTCCAGGTGGAGGGCTCTTGAGCCGCTTCCCGTGGATTGTCGCTCAAACCAACGCCGCGGCTGCCCGGTAGTCGGCCTGACGGGACGAGCTGCCGCTCGCCCAGCCGCCCGCAACATGGAGGAAAACAAATGGCTGTCAGGATAGCCGAAGAGTGGCTCAACATCTGCGGAGGCTGCGAGGTCAGCATCCTGGATATCGGCGAAGAACTGCTCGATTTGCTGCCACAGCTCGAGTTCGTGCACATGCCGGTTCTCATGGACCACAAGTACCATGGCCAGACCGGCGAGGGGGACCCGGCCACCATCGACATCCC
>JAFGKN010000322.1 GCA_016928605.1 Planctomycetota bacterium
GAGTCAGAGTCAGAGTCAGAGTCAGAGTCAGAGTCAGAGTCAGAGTCAGAGTCAGAGTCAGAGTCAGAGTCAGAGTCAGAGTCAGAGGCGGTTGCGGTTGCGGCGACAGTTGCCGTTGCGGCTGCGGTTGGGGTTGCGGTTGCGGCCACGGCTGCGGCTGCGGGTGTGGGTGCGGGTGCGGCCTCCGCGCCCGCGCCATCGCTCGCGGCGATCCCCAGCCGCTCGCGCGCCGTGCGCGCGGCCTGGCGCAGGGCGGGATCCTTCTCGGCGGCCTCGAGGTGCGCGGCGGCGCCCTCGGCTGCGTGCGGGCCGAGAAGGCCGATCGCCTCGACGGCCGCGCGCCGCACGCGGAGGTCGGCATCGCTCACCGCCTTGCCGAGCGCGGGGAGCGCGTCCACCGCGCGCGGCCCGATCCGTCCCAGCGCGCGCGCCGCGGCCTCGCGCACGGTCGGCAGAGGGTCGCCGAGACGGCCGGCTGCGCTCTCGACCGCCGGCGCGGCCTCGCCGCCGATGGCGCCGATCGCCTCGAGCGCGAGCCTCCGCAGCTCGGCGTCATCCTCCGCGAGGAGCTCCTCGAGCGAGCGGAGAGCCGGCGCGGCGTCCTCGCCGAAGCGGGCGAGCGCGGTGGTCGCGGCCCGGCGCAGGAAAGGATGCGGATACTGGATCGCCTCCGCCAGCGCCGGCACGCTCTCCTCGGGGCGCGCGCGGATGATGCCGATCGCCTCGGCGGCGGCGAGGCGGACGCCCTCCGATCGGCTCCCGAGGCTGTGGAGGAAGAGCGGCACGAGGTGCGCGCGGTCCGGATCGTCCTCACCGCTCCGGGCGAGGGCGTTCACCAGCTCTGCCTCGATGCCAGTGAGAGCGCCGTCGATGTCGATCTCGCCGAAGAGCTCGTCGTAGGCCTCCTGCCTCCCTTGCACGCAGTCGAGCAGGGCGCGGAGCGAGGCGAACGCCGGAGCGGCCCACGGACCGAGCTGGCCGAGCTCGTAGATCACGTTGTTGTAGTAGAGGTCTTCGACCGGATCCTCGGAGAACCCCGCGTAGATCCCCCCTTCCGCGAAGCGGAACGTCGTCTCCCGCATCCGCTCGACGCTTTCGTCGATCACGGCCGCGGCTCGGCGGACGAAGGCATCGATCTCGGCTTGCGAGACTAGCTTCATCCCGCTTCCGTAGACGTTTTCATCGAAGAAGGAGAGGGAAAGATCGAGAGAATCCCCGTAGGTCCAGGTGTAGGGAGTGCCCCCGGTGCTCGGCGGCAGGGAGTCCTCGGCGGCTTTGCCGGTCTCCTCGCCGGCGGGCGGCCAGCCCACCTCGCGGAGCAGGCTCGCGGGGAAGCTCCACAGGGCCGTCCGGATGGCCTCCCGCCGCTCCGGATCCTTTTCTCGTTCCGCCCGGTCGATGAGGAGCCGCGCGGCCTCCGCCTTGCCGAGCCCGGCGCGGGCCAGGATCCACGCGAGGCCGTTCATATCGTAGAAGACGTCCTCATCGCGGGCCTCGAGGGCGAGCCGCAGTCGCTCGAGGATCTTCCGCTCTGCCTCGGGCGTGAGCTCGCCGAGCTCGACGATCGCCCGGATCGCGACGCTGCGCACCTCCACGTCGGCGTCACCGAGCCACTCGGCGAGCTTCTCGACGCATCGCCGGGGCTCGGCACGGAGCCGTCCCAGGGCCACGGCCGCCGAGCGGCGCACCTGGGGATCGAGATCCTCGAGGAGGCCGAGAAGCCCCTCGACCGCCGGCGCCGAAGCCGCGGGCATCCTCGCCAGGGCGTAGGCGGCGCAGCGGCGGACGGTGGGATCGGAGTCAGCGAGGCTCGCCACGAGCGAAGCGATCACGGGCTCCTCTGCGACGGCGAGCTTCGCCAGGCTCAGCGCCGCCTGCCGCCGCACCTCGACCTTTCCGTCCGCGAGCCTCTCGGCGATGTCCTCGAGCGCGCCGCGGGCATGGCTGCCGAGGCCTCCCAGGATGGAGAGCACTCCCTCCCGCACCTCGGGGGATGGATCCTCGAGCCGCTCGCGAAGGAGGGCGATCTCCCCTCGCGCCTGGCGTGGCGACCGGGCGAGGACCCTCACCGCGCTCTCGCGCAGGTCCTTCTCCTCGGCGCGGAGAGCCCCCAGGACTCCCTGCCACGCGACGGCTGCGGGCGGCGGTTGCCGGTCGTCCAGGACGGCGAGCGCGCCCCGCCGGATCTCGGGGTCCGGCGAGCGGAGACAGCGGTCGAGCGCGCTCTGGAGCCGCCCGATCCGGCGGGGCGCCTTCTCGTCGGGATCGTCGGGAAGGAGCATCACGGCGTAGTAGTCTCCCAGAGAGCCGAGGATGGCGAGAGCCGCCTCCTGGCTTGCGGTCTCGGGGGCATCCAGGAGCCCGATCAGCTCCTCCGCCAGCACATCCTGCTTCTCGTAGTCGTAGTCGACGACGAGAGGCAGCCGGCCTACCGCCCGCTTCCTTTCCTCGCCGCCGGCGGGCACGTGCGCGAGGAGGCTTCTCCAGGAAGTCCTGAGCTCCGGCGAGACCGCCTCGAGAGCGTCCTTGATCGCGCTGGCCGCGAAGGCGCCGATGTTCTCGTTCCAGCCCGGCGGCACCTTCTTCTGGCCGCCGCGGATCGTATCATCCCGCCCCAGGGCGTGGATCAGGGCGGGGGCCGCTTCCGCCGCCGCGGGCCCGATCCCGGCCAGGGTCAAGGCCGAGGCGAGAAAGACCTCCCAGCGCGGGTCCGCGAGCAGGTGCGCCAGCTCCGCCGCCGCGGGCGCCGCCTCGTCCTTCAGCTCCTTGGCCAGCCGAGGCCCCCAGAGGCCGAAGCGCCGCTCTCTCTCGCCCCACGGCGTCAGGAGCTCTTCGTGCGTGCTCCAGTAGAAGCCTCCTTGCTCGAGAATATGGCGCTCGAGCTTTCGTCCCCAGGCCAGGGTTCGCGCCAGGTGAGGGAGCGCCCGCACCGAGCGCATCGCGACGAGCCCCTCGGCCGCGCGCCGCACGGTCTCCTCGTCCCGGGAGGAGAGCCGGTCGATGCGCCAGGCCTCGATGAGCCGGTCCTTTGCGACGAAGGCGGCGGCGATGATGACGGCGAGCGAGAGAAGGAGGCCGGCGACGACGATGGCTTTGCTGCGGCGGGGGTTCATCGATAGGGGCCGATGTCCGTGGTCATCTCCTCTCGCCTCTCCGCCTCGGGTCGCACGCGCCGCAAGGCGCTGCGGCCATCGATCGCGGCCGCAGATGCTCCGCCGCCGCCCGCCTCTAGGGCGCCGGATCGACGACGCGGCCGAGGAAGAGAATCGCGCCGGTCGGGATGTCGCGGATCAGGAAGATGAAGGGCCGGTCGACGCGCACCTCCGGAGGCACCGAGACGATCCCGACGACCACGGCGGTGGCGGCCGCCGCCTCGGTGCCGGCCTCGTCCACGCCGACGAACGCCTTGTGGCGCACCTCCTGGACGTAGAGGTCGCGCGTGCCGTCGATGCCGGAGAAGTCCGCGCCCGGCCACTGGAAGGCCGTCGTCATGCCGAGCGCCTGGAGGACGGGAACGAGGGGCAGCTCGAACTCGAACGTGAACTTCGGGAAGACGAGGTGGATGTAGAAGAGCTGCAGCGAGTCGAGGATCGACTGGAGCGCCGGCGGCGTCAGATCCGCCTCGAGCTCCGCGAGCGTCTGTCCCTCCGGGACGATCACGACCATCGAGAGCTGCTCGCCGAGGTAGAGCATCTCGACGGCGGAGTAGCCGGGGCCCGTGCTCACGCCGTAGGTGGCGCTCTCCTGCATGAGATCCACGGTGACCTGGCTGCCGTCCTCGCGATGGAAGGGGCCGGGCTGAGTGTTTCGTTCATCGAAGGGGACCAGCCAGGAGGCCTTGAAGTAGATCGCGTTGGTGAGTACGAGGCGCGTGGTGGTCAGGATGCTCCCCTCGGGCAGCAGATCCTCGATGCGCCCCTCGGTCTGGTCGAGGACCCACTGGTTGATCACCCTGCGGCCCGCATCCGGCCCGCTCTCGAAGTCGAGGAGGCGGAGGCCCGCGCCGTAGCTCTCCGCGAGCGTGTCGAGATACTGCGCAAGGAATCCGTAGCCCGCCTGGCCCCAGATGGAGTTCGCGACGC
>JAFGKN010000323.1 GCA_016928605.1 Planctomycetota bacterium
GGCGGTCGCCGAAGCCAGGAGCCTTGACGGCCACCACCTTGAGGACTCCCTGCAGCCGGTTCATCACGAGCGCGGCGAGAGCCTCCCCCTCCACGTCCTCGGCGATGATCAGCAGCGGCTTGCCGCTCATCGCGACCTTCTCGAGCAGGGGGATGAACTCCCGGAGATTGCTGATCTTCTTCTCGTGGAGAAAGATGTACGTATCCTCGTACTCCGCGGTCAGCTCTCGCGGCTTGTTCATGAAGTACGGAGAGATGTATCCACGGTCGAACTGGAGGCCCTGGACCACGTCGAGGTAGGTCTCTGTGCCCTTGTTCTCCTCGATGGTGACCACTCCGTCCTGGGTCACCTTCTGCAAGGCATCGGCCAGCAAGTCCGCCAGCCGCTCATCGCTGTTCGAGGCGATGTACGCCACCTGGCGCGCCGCGTCGTAGTCCTTCACCGGGATGGCCTGCTCGCGGATGAAGTCGATCACGCGACCCACGGCCTTGTCGATGCCCCGTTTGAGGTCGGTCGGCTGGATGCCGGCGGCGATGTACTTCCGGCCCTCCTCGATCATGCGGTCTGCCAGCACGATGCCCGTCGTCGTGCCGTCGCCGACATCATCGTGGGTGCGGGAGGCCACCTCGTTGAGGATCTTGGCGCCCATGTTCTCGAAGGGATCGGGGAGCTCGATCTCCTTGGAGACCGTGATGCCGTCCTTCGTGGATACGGGCCCGCCGAAGCTCTTCTTCAGGATGACGTTCTTGCCGGAGGGCCCCAGGGTGGCGCGGACCGCCCTCGCGAGGAGCTGCATGCCCGCCGTCAGCTTCCGCCGTCCCTCGTAATCGTAAAGAATCTGCTTTGCCATGGTTTCCTTCCACCTCGAGTAACGGGGCCCGTGATCAGTAGTCCTCATCCATCATGTCGTCATGATGGTTGTCGTCCTCGTCCTCCTCCTTCTCCGGCATCTTGGAGACGAGGGTGTCCGTCGTGAGGAGCAGCGTGGCGACGCTGCACGCGTTCTGCAGGGCCGTCCGCACGACCTTCGCGGCGTCCGCGACTCCTTCCTTCACCATGTCGACGAACTCGTCGCGCAGGAGGTCGTAGCCCACGTTCTGGTTCCGCTCCTTTCGGACCGTCCGCGTCACCGAGGCTGGATCGACGCCCGCGTTCACGCAGAGCTGGCGGATGGGCGCCTCGAGCGCTTTGCGCACGACGAGGACTCCAGCCTGCTCCTCGGGATCGGAGAGCTTCAGGCCATCGAGATCCATGCCGGCTCGCATCAAGGCGACGCCGCCCCCCGCGACGATTCCCTCCTCGAGGGCCGCCTTGGTCGCGCTGTAGGCGCTCTCGAAACGGCTCTTGCGCTCCTTCATCTCGCTCTCGGTCGCGGCGCCGACCTCGATCACGGCCACGCCGCCGACCAGCTTCGCCAGCCTCTCCTCCAGCTTCTCGCGGTCGTAGTCGGAGGTGACTGTCTCGAGCTCCTTGCGGATCTCGTCCGCCCGCGCCTCGACAGCTTCCTTGCTCCCCGCTCCGCCGACGATCGTCGTGTCCTCCGACGTGATCTTCACCTTGCGGGCCCGCCCCAGGTGCTCGAGCCGTACGTTCTCCGTCTCGATCCCGATGTCTTTGAAGATCGCCGTCGCCCCGGTCAGGATCGCGATGTCGCGGAGCATCGCCTTGCGGCGGTCTCCGTACGCGGGAGCCTTCACGGCCGCGCAGCGCAGGACGCCCTTCATCGTGTTGACGACGAGCGTCGCGAGGACCTCGCCCTCCACATCCTCCGCGATGATCAGAAGAGGCTTTCTCGTCGGGACGACCTTCTCGAGAACCGGCAGGAGCTTCTGCAGCGTGCTGACCTTCTCCTCCATGACGAGGATGTAGGGATTGGAAAGCTCGCAGACCATGTTCTCGGGGTCGGTGACGAAGTAAGGAGAGAGATAGCCCCGGTCGAACTCCATCCCCTCGACCACCTTGACCGTGGACTCGATGCCCTTTCCATCCTCGAACGTGATCACCCCGTTCTCCCCCACCTTCTCGATGGCGGAGGCGATCGTCTTGCCGATCGCCTGGTCGTGGTTCGCCGCCACCGTGGCCACCGAGCGGATCTGCTCCCCCGTCTTCACGGGCGTCGCGCCCTTCTTGATCTTCTCCCCCGCCCGCTCGACGGCGGCGCGCATCCCGCGCACGAGCAGCATGGGGCTCGTTCCCGCCGCCACGTGGCGGAGCCCCTCGGTGTAGAGGCGCTCGGCGAGGACGGTGGCGGTCGTCGAGCCGTCGCCGGCCTCCTTGGCCGTCTTCTTGGCCGCCTCGCGCAGGAGGCGGGCGGCCATGTTCTCGTAGGGATCCGACAGATCGATCTCGTCGGCGACCTTGGCCCCGTCCTTGGAGACGAGAGGCTCTCCCCAGCCCCGGTCGATGACCGCGCTGCGACCGGCAGGTCCCAGGGTCGTCTTGACGGCCTGAGCCAGCTTGACCACGCCCCGCTGCGTGGCGGCTCGAGCCTCCTGGTCGAACGCGATCTGCTTGGCGTTTCTTGGCATTGCTCTTCTGTCCTGAATTACCGGTAGATCGACCGATGCCCTTCAGCAACCCGCAATCCGAAGAGGAGCTGCAAACGCGATACCATTGCTTAAAGCTCACTGTAAGAAAGACTTGAAGCGCTGGTCCGGCAGGTGAAGCTGTCACTCTGGCAGGCCTGCGCCCCCGGATGAGCGGCGCCCTGTCAGAGTGGCACGAGGTCGAGGCGGACGGGAGCGGTCCGCCGCTCCGAAAGCCAGCTCCCGGCCTCGGCGCCGCGGATCATCTCTCGATGCGCCGCACGCGGGGACGAAGGCCGCTCCCCCCGGCGCTTTCCGGCCTCCAGTCCGGGCCCCTCCCGGCTCGACAAGCCTCCCGCCGAGATGGTATTACGTCTCTGAGTCTCCTCGTCGGCGTCCGCCGGCGGGAGGCCTCGGCCGAGTCCATCCAACCTCAGCGCGGACGGGGGGAGCCGTCGTGAACGACCGCTACAGACTTTTCGGCGAGATCGCCCTGGAGAAGCAGTTCGTGACCGCCGAGCAGCTCTACGAGGCCCTGACCATCCAGGCACGCCAGAAGGTCGAGGGCAAGATGGACAAGCAGCTCGGCCAGATCCTCCTCGAGCTCGGCTACCTCAGCGCCGACCAGATCGCGGTGGTGCTCGACGTCCTCTACCCCGTCCGGGAGGTCTGAGAGCA
>JAFGKN010000324.1 GCA_016928605.1 Planctomycetota bacterium
GCCTCGGCGAAGGCCTGACGGCCGAAGAGGTGGGCCGCGAGCCGGCGCTCGTCGACATCGCACTGGCCGGCGAGCTTCTCGTACGCCGCGAGGTCCCGGATCAGCCGGACGATGTCCGGGACGTGGTCAGGTCTGGCGTCGCGGATGATGAAATCGACTCCGGTGGATCGGCTCATTCCTCGGCTCTCTCCTGGGGGGAACGTGGCAAAGCCCCTCGCCGCCGCCGGGCAGTCTGAACCCGCCGCCGGCCGGATGCAAGCCCCGTCGCCCGGAGATCCCGCTCCGTTCCCGCCTCCGGCGAGCGCCTTGCCGCGGGTTGGACACTCGCGCTACAGTGTTGCCCGGACTTTCACGGAGGCCTGCTGCCCCATCATGCTGCTCGGCGAGACCCTCATCACCGTCAAGGACCTGCACAAGAGCTTCGGCGACCGCGAGATCCTGAAGAGCATGTCCTTCACCATCCACCGCGGCGCCCGCATCGGCATCATCGGCGCCAACGGCGTCGGCAAGTCGACGTTCATGCGCATCCTCGCCGGCGCCGACAAGGAGTACGGCGGCAAGGTGCAGTGGACACCCGGCATCCGCGTCGGCTACGTCGCCCAGGAGCCGGTCCTCGACGAGGACGCCACGGTGCGCGAGAACGTCAACGCGGGGCTGACGCACATCCACGAGCTGCTGGCCGCCTTCGACGGTGTCTGCGAGCGCCTCGGCTCCGAGCAGGATCCAGCCGCCGTCGACAAGCTCAACGACCGGATGGGAAGACTCCAGGAGGAGATCGACGCGGTGGAGGGCTGGGAGTGGGAGCACCAGCTCGAGCTGGCCATGGAGGCGCTCCGGACGCCGCCCGGCGACCGGCCGGTGCGCGGCCTGTCCGGCGGAGAGCGGCGGCGCGTCGCGCTGTGCCGCGAGCTGATCTCGCATCCCGATCTGCTGATCCTGGACGAGCCGACGAACCATCTCGACGCGTCGACGGTCGAGTGGCTGGAGCTGTTCATCGACCAGTACAAGGGCACCATCATCATGGTGACCCACGACCGCTACTTCCTCGACAACGTCGCGAACTACATGGTCGAGCTGGACGGCGGCCGGCTCATCATCTACCAGGGGAACTACTCCGACTACCTCCGCGTGAAGTCGGAGCAGATGGAGATCGCCGCGCGCACCGAGAAGAAGCGCCAGAGCCGGCTCCAGAAGGAGCTCGAGTGGCTCGCCTCGACGCCGGCCGCGCGCTCCTCGAAGGCGAAGGCGCGCGTCAACAACTACCGCCTCCTCCTCGAGGAGGGGCCGGAGGAGACGCCCGGCTACGTGCGGCTCGCCATCCCGTCAGGCCCCCGCCTCGGCGACCGCGTGCTGCGCATCGAGGGCCTTCGCAAGGGATACGGCGGGCACCTGCTGATCAACGGCCTCGACCTCGAAGTCGTGCCCGGCGAGATCGTGGGGATCACCGGTCCCAACGGCGTGGGGAAGACCACGCTCCTGAAGATCATCGCCGGCAAGGTGAAGCCGGACCGCGGGAGGATGGAGCTGGGCGCGACCGTGCAGCTCACCTACATCGACCAGACGCGCGAGGACCTCGATCCCCACAAGACGGTCTTCGAGGAGATCTCCGAGGGCCGCGACTTCATCACCGTGGGAGCGCGCGAGATCCACATCCGCGAGTATCTCTCCGGCTTCCAGTTCAAGGGCAGCCAGCAGCAGATGCCGGTCGCCAAGCTCTCCGGCGGCGAGCGCAACCGCCTGCTCCTCGCCAAGACGCTGCGCCGCGGCGCCAACCTCCTCCTCCTCGACGAGCCGACGAACGACCTCGACCTCGCGACCCTGCGCGTTCTCGAGGAAGCTCTCGACGGATTCGCCGGATCGGCGCTCGTCGTCTCCCACGACCGGTTCTTCCTCGACCGGATCGCCAACAGGCTGCTGATCTTCGAGGAGGACTCCACCCTGCGGGTCTTCGACGGAAACTTCGAGGCCTACTTCGAGGTCCGGAAACAGGAGCTCGAGGCGAAGGGGCTCGGCCTGGGCAAGTTCCGCAGGACGACCTACCGCAAGATGGTCAAGTGATCCGCCGCGCTGGCCGGAACAAAACGTAAGCGTTCACCGGCGATGCGCTCTCCTGCGGGGATGCACCGGGCCGCGAGAGCCTTTTCGCTGCCCCGGAGCGGCCTCCCCGGCCGCTGATCCCCGTGCGCGCCGCTTGAGCGGAGCGGATCGGCGTTCACAGAGGACAAGGCCTTCCGTGCTCCACCCAGCGCCGCTGAACCGTCACGAAAAAACTTGACCGGCGGTGCGGCGGCTGGCGTATAGTATCCGCCTTGCTGCCGCCCGCGGACGCGGCCGCCCCTCGCCGATCCAGCCCCTGGACGCCGGAAACCGACCATGCTCGACGAGATCACCCAGCTGAGGCAGAGAGCCGAGAAGGAGCTCGAGGCCGCCGGCTCGCCGGCCGCGCTCGACGAGTGGCAAGCCCGCTATCTATCGCGCAAGGGGGAGGTCAAGCTCCTCCTGAAGTCCATCGGCCGGATCTCCGACCCCGAGGCGAAGAAGGCGGTCGGCAGGGAGGTCAACCTGCTGAGCCGCGACCTGGAGGAGAGGCTCGAGGCCCGGCGCGCCGGCATCCGCGAGGAGGAGCGAGCCCGCCGGCTCGAGGCGGAGAAGATCGACATATCGCTCCCGTCCGCGCGAGTCGCCCGGGGGCGCCTGCACCCCGTCAACCGCGTTCTCCGCGAGATCTGCGCGATCTTCCAGGGCATGGGCTTCCAGATCTTCGAGTCGCCGCACGTCGAGACCGACGAGTACAACTTCCAGCTCCTGAACTTCCCGAAGCACCATCCCGCCCGCGAGATGCAGGACTCCTTCTTCATCTCCGAGGATCTGCTCCTGCGCACGCACACCTCGCCGGGGCAGATCCACGCGATGCGCGCCTGCGCGCCGGAGCCGCTGCGGGCCCTCCTGCCCGGCACGTGCTACCGCAACGAGGCGATCACGCCGCGCTCGGAGATCCAGTTCCACCAGATCGAGGGCCTGGCCGTCGGCCCCGGAGTGAGCCTCGCCGACCTGAAGGGAGTGCTGACGGAGTTCGTGCACCAGTTCTTCGGCCCCGATCGCAAGGTGCTGATGCGCGGCAGCTACTTTCCCTTCACCGAGCCCAGCGTCGAGGTGGACGTCGAGTGCATCCTCTGCGGAGGCGCCGGCTGCCGGCTCTGCAAGGGATCGGGCTGGCTGGAGATCCTCGGCGCGGGAAGCGTCCATCCGACCGTCCTGCGCAACGGCGGATACGATCCGGAGGAGTTCACCGGCTTCGCGTTCGGTCTCGGCATCGAGCGCATCGTCATGCTCCGCCACGCGATCGACGACATCCGCCACTTCTTCTCCGGGGACCTCAGGTTCCTGGAACAGTTCGCTTGACGATCGCGGGGAAGAGACATGCGAGTGCCCCTGAGCTGGCTGCTGGAATTCACGGACTGCGCTCTGCCCGTCGAGGAGATCGCCCGGCGGCTCACTCTCGCCGGGCTGGAGGTCGAGGGCATCGAGCGCATCGGCGTCTTCTCGCGGGATGTCATCGTGGGCGCGATCCTCGGCTGCACCGCCCATCCACGCTCCGACCAGCTCCGCATCGTGGAGCTCGACCTCGGCGCGGGCCGCAGGGCTTCGGCCGTCACCGGCGCTCCGAACATCGCGGAGGGAGCGACCGGCGCGCGAGTGCCCGTCGCCCTCCCCGGCGGCGTGCTGATCGACCCCAAGGCGGACGGCTTCGATCTCTACGAGGTGGGCGCGCGGCCTGTGCTCGGCGTCGAGTCGAGCGCCGTCCTCTGCTCCGAGAAGGAGCTCGGCCTCTCGGAGGATCACAGCGGAGTGCTCGTGCTGGACCCCGGCGCGGAGCCCGGCACTCCGGTGATCGACCACCGCCCACCCGGGCCCGACGCGCTGGCCGACATCGTCCTCGAGATCGCGATCCTCCCCAGTCAGGGGCGGTGCCTCTCGATCATCGGCGTGGCGAGGGAGCTGGCAGCCGTCGCGCGGTCCTCCTTCCGCATCTCCCTCGACGCGGAGCACATCCCGCTCAAGGCGGATGCCTTCGACATCGAGATCCGCGATCCGGACCTCTGCCCGCGCTACAGCGGATACGTCCTCGAGGGCCTCTCGGTCAAGCCCTCCCCGCTCTGGATGCAGCGGCGCCTCGTGCTCGCCGGACACAAGCCCTACAACAACCTGGTCGACGTCACGAACTACATCCTCGCCGAGCTGGGCCAGCCCATGCACGCGTTCGATCTCGACCGCCTCCCCGCGCGCAACATCATCGCGCGGCGAGCGCGTCCCGGCGAGACGATGTACACGCTCGACCAGAAGCTCGATGAAGGCCCGGAGGGAGAGAAGGATCCGCCGCGCGTCCTCGACGATTCGGTGCTCCTCATCACCTCCGCCGACGAGCCCGTCGCCGTGGGAGGCGTCATCGGCGGGCTCGAGTCGCAGATCCACGAGGACACGACGAACATCCTGCTCGAGGCGGCCAGCTTCGATCCGATCTCGATCCGACGGACGATGTCCCTCCTCAAGGTGACCACCGAGTCCTCCGTCCGCTTCAGCCGCGGTGTCGATCCCGCACTGACCCTGGTGGCCCTCCAGCGCGCCGCGCATCTCCTCAAGGAGATCGCCGGGGCGCGGCCGGCGGGCGCAATCGCGGACCGCTACCCCAGGCCGCGCGAGGCGCGGCGGCTCGAGGTGCGCAGGGAGTCCATCTGCCGCACGCTCGGCATGGACCTGCCGGCGGAGGAGATCTCGAGCGCGCTCGCCCGGCTCGGCTTCGAGATCGATGCCGGCCGAACAGACGAAGAGACGATCGCCGTCGGCATCCCCGGCTTCCGCTCCGACGTCGAGATCGCCGCCGACGTCGCGGAGGAGGTCATCCGGGTGATCGGCTTCGACCGGCTGCCCGCGCGGCGCCTCGCCGAGCCGCTTCCCCGCCAGCGGCGCAGCCCGTCGTGGGAGATCCGCTTCGGTCTGCGGGACCGCCTCGTGGGAGCCGGGCTGCAGGACACGATCTCCTACTCCCTCACCACGCCCGCGGCCGAGAAGCCGCTTCTCCCCCCGTGGCGGGGAGACGGCGCTTCTCCGCCCTACGTCGAGATCCTCAACCCCGCGAGCCGGGAGCGGACGTCGATGCGCAGAACGCTGCTGAGCGGCCTGATGGAGGCCGTGGCCCGCAACCATCGCCATCGC
>JAFGKN010000325.1 GCA_016928605.1 Planctomycetota bacterium
CTCCTTCATGGACATGCACCAGCGACAGTGGGAGGCGCGCAACCAGCTCGGCCACTTTGAGGATTGGCCGAAAGGGCGGCACTTCAGCGCCGCCCAGGTGAAGGCGCACGCCGTCCATCGAAGGGTCCGCATCTTGCATCTGTACACCAACGAAGAGATCGTTTGCAGCGAGTGGTTTTTTCTGTTTGGAGACACGGTACACTGGCGGCTCTTCGCCCTGAGCACGGATGAGAAGTACCGCCGTTACGGGCTCGGGCGGCTGGGTTTCCTGCGGATCCTGGACTGGGCCTGCGCCGAGGGTGCCCGGCAGATCGAGGCTGGTGCGGGTCATTACGATTACAAGGTTGCGCTGGGAGGCAAGGAGTACCCCTTGCGGTCTGTCCTGATCGCCAGCAACCGGCTGTCGTCCAGGCTCCGCGTACGTCTGTTCAGCCGGCTTGCGGGTTTGCTGCATCTGCTGTACTATCGGGTCTGGTGGTGCCGCATTCGTCCGTGGCTGCGTTTACGAAGCAGGCCTTTGTGGGGAGGCTGGACAAGGAGACATCTCTGAGAATGTCGAGCCATATCGAACCATGCCAAATCGCCGCCGCGGTGTCGGACACTCCCGCGAAGCGCATCTTGGCCGTGGCCTCCGGAGGTGGACACTGGGTACAGCTCCTGCGGATAAGCCCAGCGTGGCAGGATCACGACGTGGCGTACGTGACCGTCGCGCCGGGCTACCGTCAGTATGTTCCAGGCCGGCGGTTCTACACTGTGTCTGACGCCCACAGGACAAATGGCCTGCGCCTCTTGCGTCTGGCTCTGAAGGTGGCGTGCATCGTCCTTCGAGAGCGCCCGGATGTCGTGGTCTCGACCGGCGCCGCGCCCGGCTACTTCGCAGTCCGCATGGGAAAGTTGATCGGGGCAAGGACGGTCTGGATCGACAGTATCGCCAATGTCGAGGAGCTGTCGCTGTCGGGACGGCGGATCAGGCGCTTCGCTGATCTCTGGCTGACGCAGTGGCCCAGCCTGGCGCGCCCCGAAGGTCCCTTCTACCGCGGAGCCGTTCTATGATTCTCGTGACCGTCGGATCGCATATGGCCTTTGACCGCCTTGTCCGGACGGTAGATGAATGGGCTCGAGAACGCTCCAGAGATGACCTCTTCGCGCAGATCGGTCCCGGTGAGTTCACTCCGAGGCACATGGAGTGGAGTCGGTTTCTCGATCCAGCGGAGCTCGCGGAGCGCATGGCCCAGGCAACGCTGATCATCGCGCACGCCGGAATGGGGACAATCATCTCTGCGCTGGAGCTCGGCAAGCCGATCCTCGTCCTGCCTCGGCGCGAAGATCTCCTGGAGACGCGCAGCGACCACCAGTTCGCAACGGCTCGACAGCTCCAGGCGCAGGGGCGGGTGCATGCAGCCTTCGACGAGAAGGATCTGCGCTCGATGCTCGATCGGGCCGAGCCGTTTACGGCCCCGGCTCGAATCACAGCGTTAGCTTCCGAAGATCTGATCAGCACGGTGAGGGACTTCATCGAGGTCGATGTCTATCGCCGGCGCGGAACGGGCTGAGGGCGTCGCGCGCCTGCATCCCGATCGACCTGAATCCACCTCCTGTCACTGTCTGGCGGCTCCGAGCGGCATACGGTGGCGCCGGATCAGGGATGACGCCCGGCCGCTCCGCTCGGGCGGCGAGGACGGGGGCCGCGCGCCCGCAGGCCGCTGCGCGGCGGCGGAAACGCCCTCCCGGCCCGCTGAATCCCCGCGGGCGGCCGCTTAGCCGGTGCACACTCCCCTTTTTTCTTGAGCAGGGGGGGATTTGGCGTTTCAATATCGACTCACGAGCAGCAGATGTCTCTCCGCTGCTTGTACGTCGTGTCGGATCGGATGTTCCGGCTCGAGTCTGCCGGTTTTCACGTTTCTCCTGATGCATGAAAGTCTGAGTTGCGGAAAGGCGAGTTGCGCGCCGAGATGCACATCTGCGCCGTGCAGCGTCTTCCCTTGATTGTCCCAAGGAAAGAGGCGCCAGGAGGCGCTTGTCCCGCAAGGCCGGCGATAGTGGCTGCACCATCGCCCATCGCTTGATCCCCGAGTCTTCCTGACAGCTTCTGGACAGCTTGTTGAGAACCAGAGACGCCAGGGGAGAACAATGACATGACAAGAACTTTGAGACTCGCGGCCCTCGCTGCAGCCGTGGTCCTCCCGGCCGCCATGGCGCCGCCGTGGCCCATGCCCCCGCTCAGAGCCGAGGAGGCAGACGGCGATGAGCCTCTCTTTCTCAGAGGCCACCTCAACGCCGACGACAAGATGGACATCTCCGACGCGGTCTACCTCCTGAGCTTCCTGTTCCTCGGCACTGCCGAGCCGCACTGCCTGGATGCAGCTGATGCGAATGACGACGGATCGACTGACCTGACGGACGCGGTGCGCGTTCTCATGCTCCTGTTCCAGGGAGACAGACCGCTGCCTCCGCCGACCGATCGTTGCGGCGTTGACCCGACACCCGACGCGCTCGGCTGCGATTCGTTTCCACTCTGCGAGTCGCCGGTACTCCCGCCGCCGGCTCCATCCGGCTTGATGGCGTCGGGGGTTTCGCCGCGCCAGGTCGACCTCTCGTGGCAGGAAGGCTCCACCGACGAGCTCGGATTCCGCATCGAGCGCAGCCTCAGCAGCAGCTCCGGCTTCGCCGAGATCGCGGCCGTCGGCGCCGATGTCGTCGCCTACAGCGACACCGGCGGCCTGAGCCCATCGACCCTGTACTACTACCGCGTGCGCGCGTACAACTCCGCCGGCGAATCCCCTTACTCGAGCGTGGCGAGCGCCATCACCGCCGCCTCCCCCTCCTCGCAGATCATCGCAGACCACTCGATCGTCGCGCGGTACTCGGCGATCCC
>JAFGKN010000326.1 GCA_016928605.1 Planctomycetota bacterium
CCGTCGAGAGCGTGCGCAACACGCTGCGGGGCAAGTTCGAGCTGCCCGAGATGGGGGGCGTTCGCTTCCTCCTGGGGCGGGATGTGCTCCCCGTGGAGCTGATCGCCGGACTCCGCGAGGGGCGCGTGCGGCAGATCGCTCTGGTGGGACAGGGGACGGCGGCCGTGGCCGCGCAGGGCGTGGCTCACCTCCTCCAGACGGCTCTGGCCGGAGCGCCTCATCCCTTCCAGATCTTCGCGGAGAAGGCGGCGGAGTTCTCGGCCTACCGCCTGAGGCCGGACATGTCGGACGCGCTGGTCATCGCGGTCTCCCAGTCGGGGACGACCACCGACACCAACCGCACGGTGGACCTCGCGCGCGGCCGCGGGGCCTGGATCCTCTCGATCGTCAACCGGAGGAACTCCGATCTCGTCTACAAGTCGCACGGCGTGCTCTACACGTCGGACGGCCGCGACATCGAGATGTCGGTCGCCTCCACCAAGGCCTTCTACGCCCAGAACGTCGCGGGTCAGGTGCTGGCCCTCGGGCTCGCCAGCATCCTCGGATCGATGAGCGAGCGCGCGCTGAGGGCGTCGGTCGAGGATCTCTACAGGCTTCCGGACGCGATGGAGCAGACCCTCGCCCTCGGGCCGCAGATCGCGGAGCTGGCGCGGCGCTTCGCCCTGCGCCGGCGGTCCTGGGCCGTCGTGGGCGGCGGGCCCGCGAAGATCGCGGCCGACGAGATCCGGATCAAGCTCAGCGAGCTCTGCTACAAGTCGATCGCAGTGGACTACCTCGAGGACAAGAAGCACATCGATCTCTCGAGCGAGCCGCTCGTCATCGTGTGCGCCGTGGGACAGCCGGAGGATCTGGTCCCCGACACGGTCAAGGAGGTGGCGATCTTCAAGGCGCACCGCGCGCTTCCGATCGTGATCGCCGAGGCGGGGGAGCGGCGCTTCGATCCCTACGCCGCCGGCGTGGTCTGGCTGCCTCCCTGCCGCGGAGCGCTGAGCTACCTGCCCGCCACGATGGTGGGGCATCTCTTCGGCTACCACGCGGCGGACAGCATGGATGCCGTGGCGGACCGCCTGCGCGTCCTCCGCGGCGCCTTCGTGCGGCTGCGAGAGACGTGCGGCTTCGGCGACGAGGCGATTCCCGAGGTGCTGGAGCAGCTCTCCGCCTCGATGGCGCCGCAGGTGGCCGAGCTGGAAGACGTGCTCAGCCGCGGCGACCTCGACGGCAGCCTCCCCGCCGGCAGCGCCGTGCGGCTCTCGCGCGCGCTTCAGCTCATCCTCGCGAGAGCTTCCCTCGACGGATTCAGCCGGCACCTGAGGGGGAACGGATCGGTGGGCGATTCCCTCCACGCCTGCCTCTCGGAGTGCATCTCGGAGCTGTCGCGCCCGATCGATGCGATCAAGCATCAGGCGAAGACGATCACGGTCGGCATCTCGAGGATCGAGGCCCTCCCTGCCGAGGGAGTCATCTGGAGCGTCCTCGACGAGCTGGGCCTCGCCCGCGAGCAGGTGCTCGAGAGCCACCGGATCTTCCTCTCCGCCCTCGAGCCGCTCGTCGCGGCCGTCGAAGGGGTCACCCTGTACCGCGTCTCGGGGCTCGATGCTCTGGGGCGGCCGGCCGATGCGACGCGCATCGGCGTGGAGCGGAAGCTGGGCATCACCGAGCGCATCGACTCGCGCTGCGACCGCGAGAGGCCCCTCTCGGGCAACAAGTGGGCCGTGGTGAAGCACGACGAGGTCTACCTGGGCTACGGGCAGTCCGACGGCCGGAAGATCCTCATCCTGCCCGTCGCATCCGATGCGCCCTCGGACTGCCGCGTGCTGCTTTTCCATCTCCAGCTCGAGAGCTCAAGCGATCGCGCCGCTCGGCTCAAGGCGCTGCGCGCCCGCGGCAAGTTCTTCGACCGCCTCCGCGCTGCCGTCACCGAGCGCAACCTGGAGTGGGACGAGAGCCTCATCGACGCTCTCGACAACGACACCCTGCTTCTGAACCCGCCGGAGCGCGTGGCGGAGGAGCTGGCGCAGACGAAGGTCTGATCCGGGCGGTCGAGAGCCGCCGGAGCCGTCGCGGGCGGCTCGATCGCCGCTGCGATCTCGGCCTTCGAGACCATCGCGCCGCGCTGCCTGCCGGGCCGGTCAGGGGCCCTCCGGCCGGTTCGAGTAGAGAGCGTAGCCCCGCGCATCTGCGCTCTCGCCTCCGGACCGGACCGCCGTCTCGTGGATCCTGCCCTTGAACTCGCTCAGCTGGGTCTCGAGGCTCCTCATCTCGCGCCGGGACGCGATCAGGTAGACGCGCTCGGGGGAGCGGATCAGCTCCACGAGCCGCCGCCTCGGCTCGTCCTCCCCCGTCTCCTCGCGGGCGAGCACCGCCGGAGGCGCGAAGTGCTCGACCTCCCGTCCGAGGTAGTAGCAGACGCCGGCGGGCCTCTCGCGCCCGTACGTGGCCAGCCGGGCTCCCTGAGCCTCCTCCTCCGCGCGGCTCGCGAAGGAGCGGAGGGAGAGGCCGGCGTCGAGCGCCGGGAGCACGAAGGCAGCGGCGAGGAGGAAAAGGAGCGCGGCGCGAGCTGCCTCGAAGAGCGCCAGAGGCGCGTCTCCTGCGGCGAGCTTCGCCTGCACCCGGTGGGCGAGGAAGAAGGTGCCTGCGCTCGCGGCCCCGAGAGCGCCGAAGAAGAGCGCCGCGGTCTTCGGGTCATCGAGCGGCGAGAGCAAGTACGAGATCTCGAGCTCGCGGTGAGCGCCGGCCAGCCAGAGACCGAGGCCGGCGAGCACGAGGACGATCGGCAGGCGGAGCAGGTGCGGCAGCAGCTTGCCGGCGACCGCCAGGAGGTAGTCCTCCCAGACCGAGTACTTCTCGGAGCGAAGGTAGACCGCGGCCGGGACGAGGAGGGCCAGGGCCGGCCACGCGAAGAGGAAGTAGAGAGCGGACTTCTCGGGAACGAAGCTGAAGACCACGAGGGGGAAGAGAAGCCAGAGGAATCCGAGCCGCAGTGCGTGTCGCGCGAGACGATCCTTGGCGACGTAGACGGCGTAGGGGAGATAGACGGTCCAGGGCAGGAAACCGGCGGCGATGACGAGCACGTAGTAGAAGATGGATCGACCGGCCTCAGCGCGGAAGGGCGCGAGGTGAACGCCGATCAAGTGCTGCTCGACGAAGAGGGACGGGCGGGTGATCGCGGCGAACGCGATCCACGGCACGACGGCCGCGAGGTAGAGGATCCAGGCGCCGCCGCGGAGCAGCTTCGCGAGCCCCCGCTTCACCTCGATCAGGCCGCCGCTCATGAAGAAGAAGAGCGACAGCGTCAGAAAGACGAGCGCCGCCGCCAGGATGGGGCTCTTGACGAGCGATGCGCCGGCGAGAGCGAGCCAGGCGGTGATCCTCTGCCTTCCTCCGGCGCCGCCGCCCGCCAGGGCCGCCCGCAGGAAGCCGGCGATCGCGAGCTGGCAGAGCACCGCGAACGGCAGGTCCTCTCCGAGCCATCCGGATGCGAAGAAGAAGAGCACCGAGGTGGCGTGGATCGCGAGCGCCACGATGCCAGCTCGGCCGTCGATGAGCCGGCGGGCGAGATCGTAGGTGATCCAGAGGCCGAGGACGGCGGCCAGGACGATCGGGAGCCGGTAGACGAGGAGCGGGCTCAGGCCGCTCAGGCGGGAGATGATCGCTGCTGTCCAGATGAGGAGCGGAGGATGCTCGAGCCGCGGCTCGCCGGCGCGGGTCGGCGTGAGCCAGCCGGCGGCCGTCGAGAGGGAGGACTCCATCTCGCGCACCGACAGAGCCAGATCGGCCTCCTCGCCCCAGAAGTCCCGGCGCGCTCCGCACCACAGGACGATCACGCCGTAGAGGAGCAGCAGACCGGCGACCGTGCGGCGGCCGGGCTGCGCGGGCTGAGAGGGAGAGACGCTTCGGATGGCCGCGGGCCGCG
>JAFGKN010000327.1 GCA_016928605.1 Planctomycetota bacterium
GAAATTGGTCAACTGGTCGGCGGAGACGTAGTAGCTGATATCCGGAACGATGCGAAGGGCGACGAAGCGCTCGGAAAGACGGCGGGCTATATCCTCCAGCAGCGCCTTCTGCGATGCGGGGAGGGCCAGGTAGACCTGGTCGATCTCGTGTCGATCGAGAACCGAGTCCAGCTCTGCGGTGGATCCGATCACCGGGATCCCGTGGACGCTCGTGCCGACCATCTCGGCGGAGCGGCTGATCAGCCCCGCGAGCCGGATGCCCGTCCAGGGATTCTTGCGCAGGCGGTGCAGAAGCTCCTGGGCCGTCCGGCCCGTGCCGACGATCAGCGCCGAGCGCATGTTGTATCCGCGGGCCCGCAAGGACCGCAGGACCAGCCGCAGGCCGAGGCGGAAGGAGATCACCGCCATCGGATTGAGGAGGGCGAAGATGGCGACGGTTGTTCGCGAGTAGGAGAAGCTGCGATTCATGAAGAAAAACGTCATCAGCAGAAGAGCCGCGGCGAAGTTGCTCTTGACGACGTCTCCCATCTCATCGATGAAGCTGGTCGTGCGGCGCGGCAGGTAGAGCTGAAAGTGCGAGTTGGTGATCCAGAGGATGAGGGCGAGGACCGGAAGGACCTGCAGGTAGGCCCTGAAAGGCGGGACGTCTCCGACCTCCTTCGCCCACTCCAGGCCGAACCGGATCCAGTACGCGCCCAGAAAAGCGAGGGCCGAGATGGTCAGGTCGAGGGCGATGAAGGTCGCCCGCCAGACGGCGCTGTGCTGTCTCAGCATCTGCTGCCTATCCCTGTCGCTGCTGAACGTACCATTCGATGAACAGCGGGATGCCATCGGCGATCCCGACTCGCGGCTCGTAGCCCAGATCCGTGCGAGCCCGCGAGATGTCGGCCAGCGTGTGGGGGACGTCGCCGGGAGCCGGGTCGCGATGCTCCACGATCGCCGTCTTGCCCAGCCCCTCCTCGATGCGCCGGATGACCTCGCGGAGCTCGACCGGGCGGCCGCCTCCCAGATTGTACACATGATATCCGCGGCATCGCTCGAGCGCCGAGCAGATCCCCCCCACGATGTCCGTGATATAGGTGAAATCGCGCCTCTGAGTGCCGTCGCCGTAGACCGTGATCGGCTCTCCGCGATCGATGGCGCGGGTGAACCTGTGGATCGCCATCTCCGGCCTCTGCCGCGGTCCGTACACGGTGAAGAACCGGAGCGCCGAGACCGCCAGCCCGAAGAGGTGGTGGTAGCTGTAGCAGAGCAGCTCGCCGGCCGTCTTGGTCGCCGCGTAGGTCGAGACGGGATGGTCGACCCGGTCAGCCTCGGTGAACGGCTCGGCGGGCCGCGCGCCGTAGACCGACGAGGAGGACGCGAAGAGAAGGCGGGAGACTCCGTGGCGGCGACACGCCTCCAGGACGCAGGTCGTGCCGAGGAGATTCACGTCGACGTAGAGCGGCCCGTGCTCGATGGAGGGGCGGACACCGGCGCGGGCGCCCAGGTGGACCACGGCATCCGGCCGGTGCTCGCGGAATGCGGCCTCCAAGCTGCGCGGATGGCGGAAGTCGGCCTCGACGAGGCGGAAGGCGGCGTGGCGGGAGGCCGCCGCGAGGTTGGACCGCTTCACGCGCGGGTCGTAGGCGTCGTCGAACGAGTCCAGACCGACCACCTCGTTCCCGTTTTCCAGAAGGCGATCGACGAGAGAAGAGCCGATGAATCCGGCGGCTCCCGTGACAAGGGTTTTCACCGGGCGCGACCTCGAGCTTGACTTTGCCCCGACAGAGATGGACAAAAACTCCCGTGCTCGTTCAGCACCCACGCGCGTCTCTGTGGGGCCGGGCTCGGTCGGAGTCCGGCCTGCGCGGAGGTAGAGCGACCTGACCAGCCGCTCATGGCCCTCCGGCGCTGCCGGGACCGAGCGCGATGGCGGCGAGAGGCGACCGTCTCCTGCTCGCTCGGCTCAAAGGCGCTGAACGTCTACCGTTTACCGGGTTGTCCCTGGACTGGATTGTAGCTGGCCGGCGGGTCGATGCAATGGGGAAGGAGGAAGACGAGCGGCGGAGATCCCAGCGGCGCGCCCTCGTGCTCTTCAGCGGGGGCGTGGACTCGACGACCACGCTCCACATGGCCCGCGCCGGCGGATTCAGGCCCATCGCCCTCATCTTCCACTACGGCCAGAGGCACGAGGTCGAGGTGGAGATGGCGCGCCGGCGCGCCGAAGAGCTCGGCGTGCCCTGGCGCCTCGCCAGGATCGACCTGCGAGAGACGGGCGGCTCCGCGCTGACGTCGGACGACATCGATGTGCCGCGCGGGCGGAGCCTCGAGGAGATCGCTCGGGGTTCGATCCCGCCGACCTACGTGCCGGCGCGCAACACGATCTTCCTCGCCCACGCCTTGGCCCGGGCCGAGGTGGAGCGGATCGACGACATCTTCCTCGGGATCAACGCGGTCGATTACTCCGGTTATCCCGATTGCCGCTCGGAGTTCATCGAAGCGTTCGAGCGGATGGCGAACCTCGCATGCCGGCGCTACGCCGACGGGGACGCCCGCCTCACCATTCACGCGCCCCTGCTCCACATGACCAAGGCGGAGATCATCCGGCGGGGCACGGAGCTCGGCGTGGACTACTCGCGTACCTGGAGCTGCTACGCGCCTCTCCGGGTCGCAGCGGATGAGAAGGGCTCTCCGGGGGCTGGTCCGCAAGCCGTTGCGTGCGGGGAGTGCGACAGCTGCCTGCTGAGGAAGAAGGGCTTCCGGGAGGCCGGCATCGAGGATCCAGCACAGTACGGGGTGAAGTGATGCGCCTCCTGTTCGTCAACGACCGACTCGATTACTCCTCATCGACGACCTACACCAGGGACCTCGCCGCATCGCTCATCGCGCAGGGAGACGATGTGAGGATCTGCACGACGGGAGGCAGCCTCCGGCGCAGCTTCGACCGGCTCGGCATCGAGACGTACCGGGCGAAGTTCAACTTCTTCTCCTTTCGCAAGCTTCTCGAGTTCCTGCGCGAGTTCGATCCGGACCTCATCCACGTGCAGTCGTACTCCAGCTTGCCGCTCGGAATGAAGATCTCGCGGCGGCTCGACAGGCCCTTCGTCCTCACGGTGCACCGCGTGCCGCCGGCCCGCGGCCTGCGGCTGCTTCCGGGGGGGCTGCGCGGTGTGATCGCCATCAACGAGCTGAACCGGGAGGTCCTGGTCAACGACCAGAAGCTCCCGAAGAGTCTCATCCGGGTCATCCGCCGCGGCGTGAACGTCAACCGCCTGCGCCCCGACCGGAGCCGGGGCGCGACCGAGACGAGCGACCGGATCCCCGTGATCGGGTCCGTCGGGACGCTGTCGCCCGAGAAAGGGCATCCATACCTCATCGAGGCGGCCCGCCTCGTGCTCGACCGCGGCCGCGAGGCGCACTTCGCCATCGTCGGCGAGGGGAGCGAGGAGGCCCGCCTGCGCGCCCTGGTCAAGAAGCGGCAGCTTCAGATGCACGTCACGTTCTCGCCTCACCTGACCGATCCCCGGCAGCTCTACCGCCTCTTCGACATCGTCGCGCTGCCGGTGCTCCGCAGCGGTGTGGGAGTGACCGCGCTCGAGGCGATGGCGGTCGGCAAGCCTCTGGTGGCCAGCGCTGTCGGCGAGCTGCTCAACCTCGTGCAGGACGGCGTGACGGGGCTGCTCGTCCCCGAGGGCAACGCCGAGGCTCTCGCCGACCGCCTCGTCGAGCTGATCGATGACGTCGAGCTCCAGCGCTCGCTGGCGAGCGAGGCGCGCGCCTGGGTGGAGAAGAACTGCGCGCTGGAGCCGGTGGTGGCCGCCACCCGCGGCTACTACGAGGAGGTCCTCGCCGGCCTGTCGGAGGAGCTGTAGCTCGACGGCCGAGCGCAGCGCCACCAGCAGCGGCGGGCGCCAGGGGCCGCGGGCCCCCTCCCGCCGCTGCTGCAGGGCGGACGACTCGAGAGGATCTGCGCCGCGGGCTTCGGCTTCCCGCCGTGGCGGGCTCGGTCTCGCCTGCCTTGCCCCTGGCGCAACGGGCCGTCTGGCCGCTGGCGCTCCGCCGGTACATTGCGGAGAGGCTGGGGCCTCGCCCGCTCGCCCAAGCGCGGGCCGCC